>QMOC01000501.1 GCA_003648085.1 Chloroflexota bacterium | reverse complement strand
GCGGGACTTGAATTCGCCCCACTCCCAAGTTTGTAGGACGTGGGCCTTGGGTAACTCAGCCAGTGCTGCGTTCCATTCGGCACGTGAAGCATGTTGCGTGGTGCGTAGTTTCATCTTCGACGCCAGGTATCCAGTATCGAGTATCCGGTGACCAGCAACCGGTACCGCAGCGGCGCATATACTCGGTCCCACGCGCCTACGCTGCGCACGAGTTCCCCGCCGAAACCCCGCTTGAAGCGGTAGACGCCCCACAGCCCGTCCCGTCGCCGTGTGAACTCCGCCTCCAGCGTGGCCTCGTCCTCGTCAGGGACGCCCCACAGGTCGTAAGTGGTGCAGCCCAGGGATTTGGCCCAGCGTATCGCTTCCCATTGGAGCAGGTAGGTGGGCATCTTCTCGCGGTGGACGTCGCCCGAGGCTCCGTAGAAGTACCAGGCTCGCGGTGGGAGGGCGAAGATCATCAGCGCCGCCACCGGCTTCCCCTCCACCTCGGCCAGGAGCAGCCGCGCCCAGCCTCGGGGCACGAACAGCCGATAGGCCGCCTCGTAGTAGGCCGGGGTGTGGACGCCGAAGCGATCCCGCGCAGCGGTGATGGCCATCAGCGCGTGGAAGGCTGGCAGATCAGCCTCGGTCGCCTCCCGCACCGTCACCCCCTTACGAGCCGCCAACCTGATGTTGTAGCGCGTCTTTTGCTTCATCGCCGCCAGGATCGCTTCCTCGCCGGGGGAGATGTCCACGATGAGGGTGCGACGTGGTTGAAGGCTACCAAAGAGGGACGGGCAGAAGCCTAACTCACGCAGCCGCTCTCGATGAACAGACTCATCGGGCAGGTCGGGCTCGACAGTGAGGACGATGGCCCCTCGCGACCGGGCGGCGCGATCAAGGATTGCCAGGAGCGCCGTCAGTTGCTCCCCGTTTTCATCATCGGCCCAATCCACCAGTGGCCCTTTGGGGGTGTAGGCCAGATGGCCCAGGCCGGCCGGTAAACGCCGGTAGAGCACCTGTGCCCCGGCGACCGGTTCGCCGTCTCGGGCCAACCCTACCCGCTCGGCGGCCCACCCGAACTGCGCTTTGAGTGCGCCCCAGGGGCTGGTCTGGAGGATGTGCCTATGGGGATGGGCCACGACGAAACGATCCCAGGCGTCGGGGGAGGTGGAGAAGACGGGCTGTATTTCGGTCATTCTAGCGATGGCGGCAGCGAGCGGCTATTCTCCGCCAGCCATTCCCAGCGCTTTGAGGGCCGACGCGGCTGCCTCGCCCACAGCCTGGATCATCGCTGCCCGGTGCTCCATCGCCTGCTGTACCATCATCTGGTGCAGCGCCCATACTGACTCCTCGATCTCGCCGCTGGGCCCTGTTGGCACCAAGACGGTCATATCGCCGTCGAAGGCGATCTTGGTGTAGGCACGCAACGTGGCCTTACCCTCAGTTAAAATCTCGGTAAGGCCGGCCTCGCCTGTGATGAAGGTCCCGACTTGGTCAGCGGGTGTGGTGTAGGTGCGCACCTCCAGTTCCGAGATGTCCGCGACGAAGGTATTCACCTTTTCCGCCAGATCGCTGGCGAACTTCTTCACGGCGTCCTGCAAAGTAACCTCTGCCATTGGAACTCCTCTCAAGTTATGATTGAATTTGCGGCCATGACTGGCGCAGTTCCCTCAGCACATCTCGCACGAATTTCCACACGGCGGGCAGCACCAACAGTTGAGCACCAGGGACGGCCAGCCGCAGCGCGAGTTTCGCCGCTCCGGTGCCCACCACGATCAGCAAGCGCAGCAGGGCGATGCGTGAGCCTAACGCCAGGTGTACGGCTTGCAGGTGCAGTTGCATCGCTTGTGGCGTGATGTCGGATTCCCACAGCGTGTCGAAATCGCCCGTCCAGCCGACGGCCGTGTGCCCGACGAGGGCACCGGCTATTTCAGTTTCGATGCGAGCGTAATGGGAGACCAAGCGGCGCACCTGCTCCAAGAACTCCTGCCATTGGCGGCCAATCCTGCGACGTTCGGCCTCTTCGCGCCCCAAGCCAAACGGGACCGGTGTTTCCAGTGCCCGCAGTGTTGTCAGCAGTTCGGCCTCCGGGCCAGCGGTCGCAGCGAACGAGACCCCTTCGCCGATCTGGGCCAGCCGTCGTTCGGCCTGGGCCAGGTCCGCCGCACTGCGCCGGAGCGCGACAGACTGGGCTTCTAAGAGGGCACGGGCAGCATCAGACGGTGCAGGCAAGCGAACGCGCCAGACGGGTTCGGTCGGCACCTTGGATGTGCCTGGTGCGAACGACACCTCGGCTCCGTCCTGGGGGGAGCCGGAGGGGGGTTTCACTATCTTCCAAATCCCGAACAAACTATCGGTTCCCGGCAGCGCTACGCCGTCGAGCGCGAAGTAATACTCGGCCATATGTTCAGACGCCGGCCTCTCCTGAGATGGGCCCGGCTACAATCCGTGTAGGATGCAGACGAACGCAGATGACGTAGATTATATGAACGAAACCACCCCTGTCAAGTCTTGGTGCAGGGTTGCAGGGTCTCATAGATGGTGGCGGTAAATTCCCTATTCGGTAACATTTTACGTGAGGGAATGCGGGGAAATTGGCCTGAGAGCCGATTTGTGCTATAATCTTGGGGATGGTTCAGAATGAATTGACACTTTCTCACGCGGCCCGCACGGGCATGAAGTGCCCGTGCTACGAAGCAGCGCCCGACGAGTCGGGCTTACGCCGCAACACAGCAGGAAAACGGTCTTTGCGGCAAGTAAGGGGGATT
>QMOC01000500.1 GCA_003648085.1 Chloroflexota bacterium | reverse complement strand
GTCCTAAGCTCCGCCATCATCGGGGCTGGGGATATGCGCTTCGTCCTCGGGGTAGAGGTCGGGAACACTTGTCTCGCCTATCTCCCCTTGGTCTGGCTTTTAGGGGTCCACTTGGGCCTCGGCCTGCTCGGCGCCTGGTCGGCGGAGGCGATTTACAACTTAATCCCCGCCCTGCTGATGACCCTCAGGTTCAAGAGCGGAAGCTGGAAGGGAATCAGGATCTGATATGACCAACATATTGGAAATCAAGCATCTCTGCGTCGAGGTTGACGGCCAAGAACTACTTCACGACCTCGACCTGACCATCCCCGACGGGGAGGTCCACGCTCTGTTGGGGCCGAACGGAAGCGGCAAGACCACGCTGGTGATGGCCATTATCGGTTATCCAGAGTACAGGGTGGCCAAAGGGCAGATCTTATTCGACGGGGAGGAGATCACCAAACTGGACATCACCGAGAGGGCCAGGCTCGGCATCGCCGTCGCGCAGCAGCGACCCCCCACCATCGCCGGGGTCAAGTTGCGGCAGATTCTCGACTTCGTCATCGAAAATGCTCCGGAACGGGCCCAGGAGATTGACGATCTGACGAGGGCCTTTCAGATGGAGGAGTTTCTGGATCGCGACATCAACGCCGGCCTTTCCGGGGGCGAGATCAAAAGGTCCGAGCTTTTTCAGCTCCTGGTCACCCGACCACGATTCGCCATGATGGATGAGCCCGACTCCGGCATTGACCTGGAGGCCCTGGCCCTGGTGGGGGATATGATAAATGCACTGCTCTCTAAAGAACCCGACCGACCGGCACACAGGAGGGCGGGCCTGATCATCACCCACACCGGCCGCATCCTGGATTACGTCCACGCCGACAAGGCGCACATCATGCTCGATGGACGCATAGGTTGTTCTGGGAACCCTCTCATCCTCCTCGATAAGGTTCGCCAGTACGGCTATGAGGAGTGCATCCGGTGCATACTCGGGAGACGGGAAGGATGAAAGTGCCAGACGCTCGTTCCACGGAGGCCCAGAGCGGCCCGGGCCTTGACCTGGATCAGTTCCTCATCGAACCCGACACCCCGCCGCCGGCGATGATCTCGCCCGACCAGGTGGGGCGGGCCGATGCGAAGGTGATGGCCAGCCTGGGGGTACACGTCACAGGGGAGGACCGCTCAGGCACCTACATCCTGCACAACTTTCATCCGCTCTCCCTGATAGTCAAATCCGACCAGATCGAACTTCTGCCCATCGCTGAGGCCCTCAAGAAGTACGAATGGCTGCGCGAGAAATACTACTGGAAGGCGGTGCCATCCGACCTGGACAGGTACACAGCCCAGGTTGCATCGGCAACGGAACCTCAAGGGTACTTCCTTCGCGTGAAGAAGGGGGCGAAGGTAGCCTTCCCCGTCCAGGCGTGCCTGTACATCGCGCGGGGCAACATCGCCCAGAGGGTGCACAACGTCGTCATCCTCGAAGAGGGGGCCGAACTCCACCTCATCACGGGCTGCGCCACGGGACCGGGCGTGGAAATCGGGGCCCATCTGGGGGTCAGCGAGCAGTACGTCGGCAAGAACGCCAGGTTAACCAGCACGACGGTCCATAACTGGGGCCCCAGGATGGGGGTGCGCTCTCGCCCGGGGACGATCGTCGAGGAGGGCGGGACGTTCGTGAGTAACTACTGTTCCCTTCGTCCGGCCAGGAACGTTCAGACCGAGCCCAGGGCCTGGCTCAACGGGAAGGGCGCTTCGGCGAAGTACCTGACCATCATCTTGGGTTCCAATGGCTCGACTATTGACATCGGCGGCGAGGTGTACTTGAACGCCGAGAAGACCAGCGCCGAACTGGCCCACCGGGCGGTGTGCACCGGCGGTCATATCTACCAAAAAGGCTTACTCATCGGGAACGCCCCGTGCCGGGCGCACGTGGACTGCGCGGGGATGGTGCTGGATGCCAAGGAGGATGGCTTCATCCATTCCGTTCCCGGCCTGAGGGCGCTGCATCCCGGAGCCAGGATGAGCCACGAGGCCAGTATCGGGAGGATCGCGCCCAAACAGGTGGCCTACCTGCAATCGCGGGGCATGAGCGAGCGCGAGGCGATCTCGATGATCATCCGTGGCTTCCTGGGCGAGGAAATCGTGGGCCTCAGCCCGGAACTCGACGCTCGTGTCGCGGAGATAGCCGAGTTCGCCGGGCACGGGGAGGAATGGCACGCCAGATAAGCTGACGAGCGAAAAAGGGAGCGCAATGAAAGAGGCCATGCTATACGAGAAACTATCGGACAGTCGCGTGCGCTGCAACCTCTGTGCCCACCGCTGCGTCATTAAGGACGGAGAAAAGGGCATCTGCCGGGTGCGGGAGAACCGAGGCGGGACCCTCTACACCCTGGTCTATGGCCGCATCATCGCCCAGCACGTGGACCCGGTGGAGAAGAAACCCCTGTTCCACTTCTACCCCGGCTCCGCGGCCTATTCCATCGCCACGCCGGGCTGCAACTTCCGCTGCCGCTGGTGCCAGAACTGGGAGATCGCGCAGATGCCCCGTGAACAACACATCATTATGGGCCGGGAGGCCAGCTCGGAGCAGATCGTGGCCGCAGCGCAGCGCGCCGGCTGCCGCAGCATCGCCTACACCTACACCGAGCCGACCGTCTTCTTCGAGTACGCCTACGACACAGCGCGCCTGGCCCACGAAGCAGGCCTGGCCAACATCTACGTCACCGCTGGCTACATGACCGAGGAGATGCTGGAGATGTTCCACCCTT
>QMOC01000499.1 GCA_003648085.1 Chloroflexota bacterium | reverse complement strand
TCGGTGCGAGCGCGCACGGCGGCCAGGATCTCCTCCTCGGCCGGGTAGACCGCATCCCCCACCGTGACCGACATCGGCGGGATGCGCTGACGATTGATGAGCACCGCTCCTCCGGGACGGAGCCATTCGATCCAGCGGGCTGCCTCCAGCATTTCGGTAGCGATCAGGTAATCCACCGCGCCTTTCTCGGCCAGGGGCGCGGCCACCTCGTCGCCCCAACGGACGTGGCTTTCGACCACGCCGCCGCGCTGGGAGAAGCCGTGCACCTCCGATTTCTTGGCCTCATATCCCGCCTCCAGCCCCACCTCGGCAGCGATGTCGGAGGCGGTCAGGATGCCCTGCCCGCCGACGCCGACGAACAGGAAGTTGATGGCTCGCTTCATGTCACGCCTCCTTCCCCTGGGTTTGATACATCGCCTTGCGCGGGCAGACCTGCAGACAGACGGTGCAGCCGGTGCACAGGAGCGGGTCAATTTCCGCCTTGGGCCGCTTCGTCTTAGCGTCCACCTCCTCCGATTTGAGGATGGCCGGACAGCCGACGCGAAAGCAGAGGCCGCAGCCATTGCAGATTTCGAGATCCACCACGACAGCGGGGCGACGCCGGAACTGCGGCGTGAAGACGCAGGCCCCGTTAACGATGATGACGGTGGGCCGGTCGTCAATAGCGGTCGCCTCCCGGATAGCCTGCTCCACTCCCTTGACGTCCAGCGCGTCCACCACCCACAGGTCCTCGACCCCCATCGCCCGCACCACCGACTCGATATCAATGGACTGAGTAGTCTCCCCCTGCAGCGTGACGCCGGTGGCGGGGTTGTCCTGTCCGCCGGTCATCGCCGTCGTGCCATTATCGAGGATCATCGTGCAGGCCGCACCCCGATTATAGATGATGTTGGCCAGTTCGGGGAGGCCGGCGTGGAAGAAGGTGGAATCACCGATGGTGGCGACGATCTTGTCGGGGCAGCCCGCCCGCTTGGCTCCGTGGGCCATCCCGATGCTCGCGCCCATTGAGATGAGCATATCCATCTCCTCAAAGGGAGGAAGGACACCGATGGCGTAGCAGCCGATGTCGCCGGCCACCAGCAGTTTCAGTTTGCGCAGGTTAAAGTAGACGGAGCGGTGAGGGCAGCCGGGGCACAGAGCCGGAGGGCGGGGCGGGACGTTTAATTCCAGGGTTTCAGGTTGCAAAGTTCCAGGTTCTGTTTGGGACTTGAAACCTGAAACCTGAACCTGCCCTCGAACGGGCAATCCGGCCTTCAGTGCCCCCTCCCGCACCCGCGCCAAGGTCAGTTCGCCGGTCGGGGGGAAGAATTCCTTGCCGATGACCTCCAGCCCCAATGCACGGACTTGCTCCTCGATGAAGGGATCCAATTCCTCAACGACGACCAGCGTCTCGATCCCAGCGGCGAAGTCGCGGATTACACCTGTCGGCAACGGGTAGGTCATTCCCAGTTTGAGGAACGAGAAACCGGCGAAGACCTCGCGGGCGTACTGGTAGGCCACGCCGCCCGCGATGACGCCGATGCGCCTATCTCTCCACTCAACGCGGTTGAGCGGGCAGGTCTCGGCGTACTCGGCCAGGGCCTGCAAACGGGCCTCGATCTCCGGGTGGCGGAGGCGGGCGTGGGCGGGGATCATCACGTACTTGCGCGGCTTACGCTCGAAGGGGGGCAAGGGGCCTGGTTCCCGTGGCTCGGCGGGCATCTCCACCTCAACCGCGCTCTTGGAGTGGGAGAGGCGTGTGGTGGAGCGTAGCATCACCGGCGTGTCGAAACGTTCGCTGAGTTCAAAGGCGAAGCGGGTGAAATCCTTCGCCTCCTGGCTGTCGCTTGGCTCCAGGCAGGGGAACTTGCCGAAGCGGGCGTAGTGGCGGTTATCCTGCTCGTTCTGGGAACTGAAGGCGCCGGGGTCGTCGGCGCTGACCAGCACGAGCCCCGCCCCCACGCCGGTGTAAGAGAGGGTCATCAGGCTGTCGGAGGCGACGTTGACGCCGACGTGCTTCATCGCCGCCAGCGCCCGCGCCCCGGCGAAGGAGGCCCCGGCGGCGGCGTCCAGCGCGGCCTTCTCGTTAGCGGCCCACTCGGCCCGCACGCCGGGGTACTGGGCCAGGGCGGGCAGGATTTCCGTGCTGGGGGTGCCCGGATAGGCAGCGGCGTAACGCACGCCCGCCTCCCACGCGCCCAGCGCGATGGCCTCGTTACCCGAAAGTAGACGCTTCATTGATCACCTCTCTCCAATTGATCTTCCCAGAAATCTCAAAGAGACATGTCACGCCAGGATCGTGGTCACCCGGCAAACTCTGGTGCGCCACCTCGGCCCTGCCTGCTTGACCAGCAAAGCCGCTAGAACGAAAGGAAAAAGCAATTGAATGGCGATCTCTACCACCAGTGCCCATCCGTTCATCGCCGTCCTCCTTCGTCCTCGGGCGGGGGAGTAGCGCTAGCCTGGCAATGGGCGCAGGATCAGCGTCGCCGTGTCAAACTCGAAGGTGGGGCGGAAGCGGGCAAGGAAGTTAATGCCCAAGGAACCATGAATCCGCAGTTGGGAGGGGAACTCGATGATCTGGACTTCCAGTCCTTCAACCTGAAAAGGGCCGACGGCTATGCTATCGAGTTTCACCACTGGTACGATGACAAGCCGGCGCGAGTGCGCTGTCGCCACTCTGTCATGTCGGAGCGGATGTCGCACCTCAATTCCCAACCGTTCCGCCGTCCGCGGGGTAATACTGGTGATAGCGGCAGCCGTATCCACCAACAACT
>QMOC01000498.1 GCA_003648085.1 Chloroflexota bacterium | reverse complement strand
TCTCTTCCGGGTAGTCCGGGTTGAGGGGGCTGACCGTCGGTGCGGGCAACACGGATGTGGTGTACAATACTACTCCCTCAAAGGCAACGATGTGAGGCAGTTGCGCAGCACGCATGGCGCCTTTGGGTTGGACGAAGGTGTAGAGTATGCTCTCCAGCAACGCCCGATAGCGGGCTTGTCGGGCTACCTCGTCCAGCGCGTAGCGACGGGCGATGTCGTTGAACCCAATGCGGCTGACTTCGTAGTGGCTGACTACGGCATAGATACCCGACGAGGCCGGTCGGTGGAAGGGAGTCTGACCCAGGTTGGCCCGACGGGCCTCCTCGGCTGCGGCGGCCCCCCGTGCCTCTTCGCCTCGTTCAGTGGCGTACTTGACGTGGAAGTAAGAGTCGGTTTTGGTCACGTCGGGCACACCTACCACCCAGCCGAACTCGACCACACTCTTGCGCGGCGTGGAGCGCCCCTCCCCCGTGATGAGGTTACCCTCGATGTCGTCCAGAACGCACCGTTGCAGCATCAGATCAATCGCGTCGGCGTCGCTACGGCCCTGAATCTGAGCCATAAACTCGGTATCGGCGCTGATGCGGTTGGCATCGAAGACCTGGCAGGCCGCGCACAAGGGCAGGCCGTCCCTGTTTCTGGCGATGTGGTACAGGTGCTCGGCCTGGATGTGCTTGAACATATCGCCGCTGATAGCGTTGACGTTGTACAACTCGCCGTCGGCGGCCACGATGTCCACCATCCGGGTCTGAATCTGCGTCCCCTCGCTGCCCTCGTTGTTCAGGCTGTGCAGGTCCAGCGTGGCGCGGGCGCAAACGGACAGAGAATACACTTGAGTCGTCATCGTCACTCCTCTTGTTCATCTGAGGTTGGCTTCCAACTACGTTTCCGACGCTTCCCCTTGTTCTTCCACGTCGGGTTCACGAGGCTCGCGGGCGTAGCCAAAGGCCACCAGTAGATTGGCGACCGTCTGCGAGCCGTGCTCGTCAACCAACGCCACCACTTGCTGGATGTCGTCGGTGGTGACTTGCGGGCGGCGCACAGGGGGATTCCCCTTGTGTCGCTCATAAACTTGCATCGTCTCCCGATTGTAGTCATGGAGAAAGGCGCTGAGGACCTGGACGAAACGGTCGGGATAGGCCGCCTGGCGCAAGAGTTCGGCTCCCAGGCCATACCTAATGTCGTAAGGTCCCCGCTGCCCTCTGGCCTTGAAATATTGCGGGATGACGGTGCTGCGCCGAATTGCCGCAGCGATGTTCTGGAAACCGGGGTTGTCCAGAATCGGCTTGAGTTTATCGTTATGTCCCATAATCAACACCTCCAGATTGGTAGTTGTGAAGCGGGGCGACCATTGCCCCTTGTCTATCCGTGACATTGTCAGTCTGGCGTAGCCGGCCGCAAAGACAAAGAGAGCGTCCAGGTCGTGACCGGACAGAAAGTCGCGGTAGACCTGCAACAGACGGTACTCGTCGGCGTTCCGTTCCTGCAGGCTGTCCACAACCTGCCGGTGTTCCTCCAGCAAAGCGCGATAGGCCCGACCTTGCACTTCGTCCTCGACCCGCATCCAGCGGGGAAGACCGATCTCCGCCAGGTTGAGCACCGCCACTGCGCTGCCCATATCCTTGTAGAACGCGGTGGCCATTCCGGACACATAGTCGCCCGGTTCCTCTCCCCAACGAGCATCGGCCAACTGCCCGGCCAGCCATTGGTCGAGGAAGGCGTCGGTGTAGCGCAGGGCAGCCAGCACGTCTATCTTGACCGCCGTGCTGCGCAACATCGCGCGGTTGAAGGCACGGTACACGCGGTCGTGGGTATCCAGCGTGATGTTACGTGGGCGCAGGACGTAGGTCTTGCGGTCTTTTGGAGGGCGGCCCGGAGTAGGTTTGGGGGGCTGTACGATGCGTGGTACACCGGCTCGGCGCATTCCCCAGAACTTGAAGAATTCCAGTGGCCAGAAGGAGTCGGGATTGCCCAGGCGATGAGCACCGTCCGCTTTGGGGCGGTTGATGCCTTTGCCCATCGCCGGGTTGAGCACCTGTACAGGGGTAACACTATTCCCCTTCTTAAGCTTAACTTTATGCTTTTCCTGCAGGGTTAAGGTAATGCGATATCTGCTGTCCAGGTCTCCCCACCTCTTTAGCGCATTATCCACGTCGTTGGGCGTTGTGGCAAAGAGAGCTAGCAGCAGCCGCAGCAGGTCGGGGAAGCAGACCCGGCTCTCGTACCAGGCGGTGAGCACTTTGGCGTAGGCACTGATGGCTCCCATCTGGTTGATCTGGGCCAAGATGTCCCAGTCGGGGCGGGGCTCCAGGGCCAATACCGCCGCCAGTTCCGGGAACTCGTCCACTGTCACGCCGGGACGTTTGGCCTCATTGGACAACTGTTTGCGGGCCTCGAAGTACTCGTTGCGCCGCTCGCGCTCGGTGTCGTAATCCACCACCGGCCCTGGCCAATCATCGGGTGGCTTCTTCTTGCTTGTGTGGATGAAAGGCAGGTCGCAGAACCAGGCGATTTCCTCGAACCCTTCCTCAATGGGGTCTTCCAGGGTGATGGCGTAGACGCTGCCCGCGTCCTGCACCCGGACGGTCGTCTCACTGCCGTTGGCCTGCGTCAACCGCTCCAGCAGCGAGGCGACGCCGTAGGCCAGGAGCACGTCGGCAAAGGTATCGGTCGTCTTGTCTACGTAATAGGTGGATTGATACATAGGCAACTCCTTTCACTTCGCTATTTCCTGACTCCTCTGGTCTGCCAGTCGTAGGACCCGTGTC
>QMOC01000497.1 GCA_003648085.1 Chloroflexota bacterium | reverse complement strand
CCCTCCCGCAGCACCAGCGGGAGGTATACCGTATATTCCGCTGCCGCGCCGCACCAGAAGCCGGAGCATAGAGCAAAGGGGCCACCGGTGGACGACACGGCGAGCACCTGCCCGATGGAAGCGTCGAGGTTGTAGGCTCCTTGGGCGCTGTTTCCACCTCCATTGGCGATGAGGTAATGGATGATTCTATACTCCCCCTGGGCGAAAACGGTTCCACCGAGCAGGACGACCATCATCAGAGCCGTTATCCAACGTTTCATCTCCCTTCCTCGCTCACAGGTTTTTCGCTTAGCGCAGCATCACCAGTATCCGAATCACGCCGGTGCCTTCCTCCAACCCCTCCAGCGCTTTGCCTAGGACGGTGCCCAAAGGTGGATTCTCCCCGGCAGGCATAGCGTGACCCGGCGTGGCAGCGGTCACCAGGAGGTCGCCGGGGTGGATGGGGCCGTTCTCGGCGCTGGCCTTGACCGGCACTACCCCCACCACCGCCAGCGGGACAAACCCCTCCCGGCCAAGATTGGCCGCGCCGCCGACGTAACCGGGCCGGGTGGAGTAGACCCCCACCACGGCGGGGTCGTAGGGGGTGGTGGTGCGGGTCAGCCGTCCGTCGGGGCCGATCACCAACACATCCCCCGGCTCCAACTCCCCGGCGGCGGGCAGCACCTCGGCGAAATCGGCGGGGGCATCGTCCACCAGGCAGGGCGAAATCTCGGTCTCGTCCAGGTCGCCGGCGCTGTCGTTGATGGACTGGCCGCAATGATAAGCCCGGTCGGCGTACACATCCCCGTCGTTGTCCACGTAAAAGACCCGCTCTGCCACGTTGTAAGCCTCCAAGGGATTCCCATAGTCGCTCTGGGCTCTCACCCCCACGCTTCCCACTGGGCCAGAAGCCAGGCCCACGACCCCTGTTCCGTAGTTATCGTTGCTGAATCCATATACACCTTGCACTCCTTCGCCGTACACTCCTTTACCGTTGGAGGTGCCCGTGGCTTTCCCGTATACGCCATACGTCTGCGCTTCCCCGTACACGCCATACTTCTGCGCTTTCCCGTAGACCCCTTTGCCGACCACCGAGGCAGATTCGCCGTACACACCGTAATTCTCACCGTAAGAGGTGCTGGCGTAGCCGTAGACCCCTCGCCCAGTGGAGGAACCGGTGACTCCATAAACGCCAGAGGTGTTCCCGGTGTTGGAGGTGGCCTCGCCGAAGACCCCGGCTCCGGCGGCGGAATCGGAGCGACCGTAGACGCCGTAGGCATTACCCGTGGTGGCCGTGGCGTGGCCGACGATTCCCTTCCCGGTGGCCGAGGAGGTGGTCAGTTCCAGGCCCGTCCCCGTGCCGCTCCAGGATTCACCCCAGTGGTCGTGGGAGGCGGGGGCGTAGACGCCGTCGTGGTTGTGGTCGGAGCGGGCGGCGGTGTTCGCCGAACCGCTGCCGGCGAACTGCACGTTGATGGAGTTGCCCAGGCCGATGGAGATGCCCGTCCCGGCGGTATAGGTGGTGTCGTCGTCCGGCTCGCAGACGACGGTGCCGTCGGCGTTGATGGTGCTGATGGCGGAACCGGCGGCGCAAAAGCCGTTCACCCGTCGCTGGAGGTAGGAGGTGTCGGCGTTCAACGTCACATCCCCACTCGTTCCTCCGCCGGTCAGGCCCGTTCCGGCGTTCACGGCGGTGATGTCGCCGCCGCTGTCGGCGTCGGCGGCGCAGTACCATATATCGCCGCTCCACTTGGCGATCTGGCCGGTGGTACAGGATAGACCGGCCAGCGTATCGTCATCCACCTTGTCGGCGAAGCCGGCCGGCACGGCGCTCAGGTTATCCCAGTGAACCTCGGCCTCGCCGCCGGTCTGCAACTCCGTTTTGGTGTAGTAGCGGTCGTCGTGGTTGTGGTCGGAACGGGCGACGGTGTTGGCGCTGCCCGAACCGGCGAAGTTCACGCTCAAGGTGACATCGCCCGATTCCCCGCCGCCGAGCAGGCCGTCACCGGCGTAGACGGCGGTGATGTCGCCCCCGCCGCCCTCTCCCACGTCGTCGTTCCCGCAGACCCAGACCGCGCCGTTCCACTCGGCGATCTGGCCGTCCGCGCAGGCCTGGGGCAGGCGATAGGGGGAGGCCAGCGAGAGGGTCACATCGCCGCTCTCCCCGCCCCCTTCCAGGCCCGTGTCGGCGTAGACGGCGGTGATGTCGCCCCCGCCGCCCTCGCCCACGTCGTCGTTCCCGCACGTCCAGGCCATGCCGTTCCATTCGGGTATCTGTCCATTGGCACAGTTTTGGGGCAGGCGGTAGGGCTGCCGGAGGCTGAAGACGGTGTCGGACAGGGTCAGACCCGCTCCGGCGGCGTACTGGGTGTCGTTATCCACTCCGTCGGCGAAGCCTTCCGGCACATCATTCAATCCGCTCCAAGGGGCGGCGGCGGCGTATTGGGCATAAGGGGCGGCGGTCAGCGGCTGGCGCGGAAGCAGCGCTGAGTAGGGCCCGGTGCTCGTTCCGGGCCGCACCTCCACTTCCAGCCACAACGCCCTCCCGTCGAAAACCGGCCCGAAGTCCAGCGCCACGGTGAAGTAGCCGTCGGTCACCTCCCGATCCTCCACCCCCACCGGCTCCCCCGCCGATGGTGTCTATGACTTCCGTTTCACCCTTTATGACGCCGAGACGGAGGGGGAGCCGGTGGGGGAGCCGGTGGTGGTGGAGGACCAGGAGGTGACCGACGGCTACTTCACCATGGCGCTGGACTTCGGGCCGGTTTTCGACGGGAGGGCGTTGTGGCTGG
>QMOC01000496.1 GCA_003648085.1 Chloroflexota bacterium | reverse complement strand
GCCGTACAATTCGGTGCCGATGTAGCAGCCATCGTAGACGAAGCGGGAGACCGCCTCGGCCTCCGTCATCACCTTATCCACCAGCGCCCGCGACTTCTTCTCCCGATTCCACTCACGAAAGGCATCCAAATCAGGGGGTTGGATCAGTTCACCGATGCCAGATTCGATTACGCGCAAGGGTACACCTCCTTTTCGCGTGTTTCAAGTTTCGGGTTTGCTGCACGCTGGAAACCTGAAACGCGAAACACAAAACGTGACACACTTCGATGGTCATCCGTCGTCGGTCATCTGTCGTCGGTCGTCCGTCGTCCGCTTCAGTGCTTGCTGGGCCGCGTGGGCGTAGATCGAGTTAGGCAGGGCGTCAATCGCCTCGTTGAAGCGGCGGATCGCCTCGGCCTCACGGCCCGTGCGGCGACAGGCCAGCCCCAGGTTGTAGTAGCCGGCGGCCAGGTATTTGGCCCCCATACGTGGTTTCTCATCCCCCAGTGCGTCCCGCAATAAGGTATATGCCTCGTCCGGCTCCCCCATGCGCAATCGCGTCACACCCTGGTTGATGAGCACGATCTGCCGGCTGGAGAGATCCGGCCACAGGCGCAGTGCCAGCCGGTGGATGTTCAACGCTCGCTCGTACTCCTTCCGGGAGGTGAACCAATTGCCCAGGTCAACCAGCAGCCGCACCCGCATCGTGACCAGGTAGAGGACAATGAGGAAAAGTATGGGGTTAACCGGCATAGAGACGTAACTCAGCGCGGCCCCGATGCCGGTGACGACCAGACCCTCGACGGCGAAGCGGGTGGACAATCCCTGCCGGCGCATGAAGGAGAGCGCGCCAAAGGCGAAGATATAGAGCAGGCCGATGAGCAGGATCAGCAGGGAAGGGTGCATTTGGTAGATTGGCGATTGGTAGATTAGGCGAACAGGTGGGCGGCGGTGCGTTCCAGCATCTCCACGCCGCGCACTTCCTTCTCGAAGAGTGGCACGATGGCGCGCACGTCGGGAAAACTGCGCCAGATTTCCTCCATGTAGGCGTCCTGCATGGCGATGCGGTTCAGCACAAACTCCGGGGCATCTTTGCCCACTGTCTCTTTGTCAATCACCATATTCACCACCACGCCGCCCACAGGGATGCCGAAATCCTGGAACCAGTTGATGAAGCGTTTGATCACGGCGATGGGCAGCGCCTCTGGCAGGGTGATGAAGAAGAAAGCCGTCTTTTCCGCGTCGGTGAGTAATTCCTTGGCCCGTTCCATCCGCGTGCGGAGGTTCAGCAGATAATCCATCAAGGGGTCCTTCTCCTCTTTCTTCCTGCTGTAGGAGAGGAGTTCCTTGAGCGACCTGGCCTCCTCGCGGCTCTTAACCATCTTGTTCACCCACATACTGTACACGCTGGACATACCCAGCAATCGCCGAGCATTGGCGGTGGGAGCGGTGTCGAAGACGTAGGCGTCGTACTTGTCCTCGAACATGAGGTCAATCATGTTCTCGAACATAGCCGATTCCTCGAAGGCCGGGTTCATCGTCGCCGACTCGACGAACTCGTCCGCACGGGTCTTGATGTCGGCGTACTTAAGGAACCATTCGATCTTCTGCGTCAGTTCCACCTTCGACTTCTCGATGGTGTCTTTGGTATCAATCTCGTAGGCCAGTAGATTGGGGACCCCTTCCACCGGAGTCGGCGCGCCAAAGACGTCCTGATCGAGCAGGCTGCTGAGGGAGTGCACCGGGTTGGTCGAGGCCAGGAGCGTGCGTTTGCCCTGATTGGCGATCCACAGCGCCGCCGCACCGGCCATAACTGTCTTTCCCACGCCGCCCTTGCCGCCGAAGAAGATGTACTTCATCCGTGGATGCTCGAGCAAGAATTGACGGGTCGGTTCTTCTATTCTCTGGGCGATCATGCCTCACCTCCAAACAGCGCATCCGCTACCTTACTAATCATCTCCAGGCCGGTGATGTCCCGCTCGAACTCCGGCACGCGCACCAGCACCTCGCCGCCGAAGGTCTCGTCTATCTGCTTGAGGTACTTTTTCTGCATCTCGATGCGATGTCGCAGGTACTCAGGAATATCCTGCTGAGCCAGTTCCGGCGGGATGACGCGGTTGACGATGTAGCCGGAGATGGGCACCTGATATTTGGCGAACAGTTTCGCCGCCTTGAGCGTATCCAGGATGATCATCTCCTCCGGGGTGACGACGAAGAAGAAGGCCGTCTTCTCGCGATCGGTGAGGATACTGGAGGAGGTGTTGATGCGCTGTTTGATGTCCTGGAGTTCGGCCAGGATTTGATCTTCTTCCGTCTCCTTCTTGCGCTCCAAGATCGCTGCCACCTGGGCGTATTCCTGCATTTCCTCCCGCAGTGCGGTGATCTTGCCGATCCACTCGTCGTAGATGCTGGCCATGCTCAGGTAGTAGAGCGCGTGACCCAGGGGCACCAGGTCGTAGATGTAGTAGTCGTACTCCCCGCCGACGACGATGTCCACGACGGCGTCGAAGATGGCGCTCTCCTCCATCGCCGGTTCGGCGGCGGCGGCCTGGATGTAGTGCTCGATTTCCTCCGGTATCTCGTCCAGGCCGTACATGTCCCGGATCTTCTGGCGGATCTCCTCCTGGTACTCCCTGATGTGCCGGTCGGCGTCAATCTCCTGGGCGAAGAGACCGGGGATGATCTCCACGGCCCCCTTACCGAAGATGTCCTGCTCGAAGATGTCGGAGAGGGACGCCTGGGGATCCACTGAGAAGACAAGCACCTTGTAACCTTGCTTGGCTAACCAATAGGCAGTGGCGGC
>QMOC01000495.1 GCA_003648085.1 Chloroflexota bacterium | reverse complement strand
CCCCCAGATACCACTCCCCTCTGGCACACCCGGCCCTAGGCCCATCCCACCCAACACAGCCAGCGTGTAGTCTATGTTACGATACATCAGGGCGTGGCCCTCGCCGGGGAAGAACCCCTCGTTGCCGGTCAGCACGTAGTTGGCATAGCGCCGCTCCCATTCGTTCAGAACAGTCTCAGGTGCTTCGACGATGATTGGGTTGTCATCATAGAATGTCCAAGTGAATTCGCCTTCGGGATCATAAGCCAGGCGGTGCCCACTCGGGTCGGTGTACCGCAGCGGATTGTTCCGCACATAGGCATACCTGTTCAAGTCCTGTGGGTTGCCAGGGTCGGGCACGATGGTATCTGCGCTGATGAAGCGGCCCAGCGCCGGGTCGTACCACCGCGCTCGGTAGTAGTATAGCCCTATCGCCGCCTCCAGCCGCTGCCCCGTGTACCGATACGCCGTCGGCGTGGTGCCATAGGCATACCGCGTCTCCCCCCAGGCATAGTAGCGCAGTTCGCCCGTCTTCCCACCGCTGCTGTTGGCGACGACGGCGGTACTGCCCAGGTGACCCGGGCGTTTGAATCGCCGACGCACTGACAGCGCTGACACTCGCTGAACGGGGAGTGCGTTTCAGCGCCGTCAGCGAGTTCAGAGGCTCAGCGGTTCCACGTCCCCGGCACCACCGTATCCGCGCTGATGAACCGCCCCACCGCCGGATCGTAGTAGCGCGCCTGGTAGTCGTACAGGCCGAGGGACTGCTGCCACCGCTGGCCGGTGAAGCCGTATTCGGTTGGGAATGTGCCGCTGCTCCAGCGCACCCCGCCGTAGGGGTAGTAGCCCTGCCGGGCTACCTGGTTGCCGTTTTCGTCGGAGGTGAGGCTGGTGGAGCCGAGGTGGTCGGTGGCTTTGAACCGCTGAAACGCTGACGGCGCTGAAACCCGCTGAACGACGGGCCTCTCAGCGCCGTCAGGGTGCTCAGAGGCTTCAGCGATGCGCCCCGTTGCCTACGCTATTGGCGATGGTGAGCGGAAGGGAGAATGGTACTTCCGCTCCCCCGAGTAGATTTGCCCAACCCACGTGGTGCAGGGCAGCCGAGGTCGTACGCCCTCGCTACTTTGTTTCTTCCATAGCGGCCACGATGCGCCGATCCATCGCCTCCAACACCGCCTGGAAATCCTTCATCGTCAGCCAGCGATCGTCAAATACGTTGCCTCGCAAGATGGCGATCGCGTCCTCGTAACGCCCAATAGCCTTACATGTGTAATAATGCATCCCGTTGATATAACCTGGTAGACAGGCCACTACTATCTGATCGGCCTGACTATTGAACTCCAAACCTGGTGGTAATATCCAGTCATCTGCATGAGCGGGTGGAATGACCCGATCCACCCATCTGTTGTAGGTATCGGCTGCCACCTGTGAGTCTGGGTATAATATGAGTTCCTGGCTGACGTTCACCCAGGTCTTGCTTTCACCCGGCGGTCCATAGTACCACAGAAAACGTGCTTCAGCCCCCGGCACCTCCTCGACACGCTCCCCTCCCCAATGCCAGCCCGAGGGCAGGTCTTCCACCCTGATCCGCAGGGCCTCAAACCGCTCCTCCAACGGTGTCCGGGTCGGCCAACTCCTCCGCATCAACGTCGCCACCCCCATCCCCACCACCATCTGGTAACCCATCAACAACACCAATCCCAATCCCACGGCTGCTGCAACCTTCATCGCTTGACCCTTTTTCACTGCGGTACCTCCTCATACGGAAGATCCCACCACCCCGGTCCAACTCGGAAACGCAGCAGGTCCAGCCCACTGACCCAGCGCAGCCGCCTCCGATCCCAGAACCCATGCTCGATGTACATCTCCCTCAACACTGCATCAGGCGCATTCGTCTTACCAAACTCCTCTAGACCGACGCGATTTAGATACCCGTAGGAGGTTAAGAAGAATTGAGATTCCCCGAAGTCCCAGTCCACCCCCATCCGCGCCCCAGGCCCCACGTCGGGTACGTACCCCAACTTTACTCCCCCAGGTTTCACCGAAAGCGACCCGCCCAGCACCTTGCCGCTGATAGAGGGGGTCAGTTTGCCACTCCCAGAACCGTACCCGACCCTGAGCGACACACCGCCTAGCACCGGCACCTGCGCAGCCGGCCCCCCACTGACTGCCCACTCGTCGTACTCTCTCGCTGCCCCGCTACCCAACAGCGGGATCGTGCGGACACTGCGATACTCCGCGCTGGCGGTCGCCGGGCCGAGAGGCATTTCCCCGTGGACGACTACCAACTCCCGCCGCAGTTGGGCAGAGCCGGGAGTACCGTAGACCAACAGTACCCCGTCGTCCCCTCGCACATCACTCGGCCCGATGGTCACCCGATCGTGGATTGTGTAGTAGCCCGCCGTTGTCAGCGGCTGTGCTGCCGGGGAGGCGACATATTCGACGTTGTAGGGGCCGGTGGTGCCGGTGTAGCAGATTGCACCGCAGGATGAGGGAGGCCGCACCTGGTGACCGTTCGGATCGATGAGGCTCAGCGGGTTGTTGGCCGCATACGCATACCTGTTCAAGTCCTGCGGGTTCCCCGGCTCCGGCACCACTGTGTCCGCTTGGATGAACCGCCCCAGCGCCGGGTCGTACCACCGCGCACGGTAGTAGTACAGCCCCAGCCCCGCCTCCAGCCGCTGCCCCGTGTACCGATACGCCGTCCGCAGGCTCCCCCACTCGTACCGCGTCTCCCCCCAGGCATAGTAGCGCAGTTCGCCCGTCTTCCCACCGCTGCTGTTGGCGACGACGGCGGTGCTGCCCAGGTGG
>QMOC01000494.1 GCA_003648085.1 Chloroflexota bacterium | reverse complement strand
TCGAGGATGGCCTTCGCCCCCGCGCAGACGACGACGATGGGGATGGAGGCCAGCGCGGGGAGATCGGCCGAGACGTCCTCTGGATGGCCTCGGTGTACACCACCGATGCCACCGGTGGCAAAGACGCGGATGCCGGCGCGGTGGGCCAGGTGCATTGTCGCGGCGACGGTGGTGCCGCCGCTTCCGCCCTGAGCCAGCACAAGTGGCAGGTCGCGCAGGCTGACCTTGCGGGCCGTTCGGTCGGAAGCCAGCCGTGTCAATTCCTCACTGGAAAGCCCCACCCGTGGCTGGCCCTCCAGCACGGCAATGGTGGCCGGCAGCGCCCCCTCCTCCAGCACCACCGCCTCCATCCGTCGGGCGATGTCCAGATTGGCCGGAGGTGCGAAGCCGTGGGTGATGAGCGCCGACTCCAGCGCCACCACCGGCTGGCTTGCCGCCAGCGCCTGAGCCACCTCCGGCCTGATACGCAGCACGTTCATTCCTGCACCGGCGTCTTGTACAACTCGAACACGCAGGCGGGGTCGCCCGTGGCCCGGCAGTGCGTCTCGACAACGCGGAACTTCTTGCCATCGGTGAGCCAGGCGGCCCCCTCCTGGATGGTGCCGACGAAGACGTAGCACATCGGCTCATCGGCCAGCCGCCCGTTGCAGACGGGGCAGGTGTAGGACACGTAAAGAAATTTGTCCGGCAGTTCATACACCCGCAAGTCAAGCGTTTGGCCCACCCTGGCGGCCAGTTTGCGGAAGCCCTGAGCCATGTTGTTGAGCGCAACCTTGAGACGCATATTGACCGGCATCAGTTTGAGCGCGGTAGTAGCGAAGCCGAAGAGCACCGACTCATGCTCGATGGAGTAGCGGGCCGAGAGGCGTCCGATGCGGCGGGCGAAGGTCTTGGCCGGGCGACCGAAGAAGTTGAGAAGGGCCTGATTGAGGGCGCTGTAGTCGGAGTACTTGAGCCCTTCGAACTCCATGTTCGCCGGCGGCAGGTTGTCAATGAGCCGTTCCAGCCCGGCCTCTCGCAGGATGATGGCCGTTCCATGCTTCCCCGCGATTTCCTCGACCGCCATGATCGCCCAGCGCATGTAGGCGTTAGGGAAGTCGAGGTCGCAGACCGGATCGTGTTCCGTTTTATTGGTGACGTGCATAGGTCTTCCTGTCCTCAACTACCCTGTCGCAGCCGGCTCCCCATAGGCGCCGAGGTAGCGCTCCAGCCACGGGCCGATGACGACGTAGCGGAAGTCGTGGCCCTGCAGGACGCGCACCGCGCCGTATAGACCGTAGAGAACAAAAGCAAATCCGGCGAGCATCAATAGGCCCAGGATGCAGAAGGGGAAGAGGGAGACAATCGTGGCCAGTGCTTCGCCAGCGGTGTCGGGCTCGATTCTGCCCATTGGCATTATCAGTAACATCCCCAGGACAGAGCACATATAGCAGGCAAAGCCGAGAAAGCCGCCCAGGACGAGGACGAGTTGATAAGCCACCCCCTGTAGCGCCTGGAAACTGACGAAGCGCGACTTCTCTCGCTGCGTGACCCATATCACAATGGCCCCGATGAGGCCCCAGAAAGGCAGGATGACACTGGCGTGAGCCAGCGCCGCCAGGATGCGCTCGTCCTGCGTTGCTTTGGCAGAGACGTCTTCAAATTCCACTGTGCACCTCCTTTTGCATCGGAGCAATCAAGCGGTCGGGCGGTCCTGACCACCTGACCACGCGACTACCCGACCAGCAACTCCACCGCCAGTCGTGCGTACACCTCTGCAGCGGCATAGACGTCGGCCAGGCGTATGTGCTCGTCGGCGGTGTGGGCAAGGCGGGGGTCGCCTGGGCCGAAGCCCACGGTGGGGATGCCGGCCACGCCCGCCGTGTAGACCCCCTCGGTCGAGAAGTCCCAGCGGCTCACGCGGGGCCGGCGCTTCAACTGCGCCCGCGCAGCACGCACGGCCGCCATCACCAGCGGGTGATCCTCCGCCATCACCCAGGGGGGGTAGAACTCGCGGGCGTGACAGGCGTAGCCGGTGTAACTGGTGGCCTGGTACTCCGTCACCTCCACCTCCGCGCGCACCCCCTCGCGGGCGATGACGCGCTGCACCTCGGCCAGGGCCTTCGTCTCGTTCTCCCCCAGCGTCAGACGGCGGTCAATGATCAACTCACAGCGGTCGGGTATGGCGTTGCGGCTGCCGGCGTGGGACGAGATGTCGGTCACGGCCAGGGTGCCAGGGCCGAGGAAGTCGTCGTCCCCTAACTGGCCGGCGAGTAGTTCCAGGCCGAACACCAGTCGCGCAGCGGTGTAGATGGCGTTATCGCCCAGATCGGGGCGGGCGGCGTGGGCCGAGCGGCCGTGGGTGACGATGCGCATCTCCAGCCGTCCACGCTGCCCACGAGTGACGTCCAGGCCGGTCGGCTCACCCAACACCACCCAGTCCGGGCGCACCCCCTCTTCCTCGATTAACACCCGTGACCCCAGCCCCTCGCACGGCTCCTCCTGCACCACGCAGGCCACGACGAGGTCCCCCTTCAGCGCGCGCGCTGCATCGCGCAGGAGTTTGGCCCCGTAGACCATCGCCGCCAGCCCGCCCTTCATGTCACAGGCGCCCACGCCGTAGAGCACGCCGTCCTCGACCTCTGCTCCGAAGGGCGCGTGGCTCCAGGCTTCAGGGTCGCTGACCCGCACCGTGTCCATGTGGCCGTTGAGCATCAGCACCGGGCCGTGGCCCGGCCCAATCCGGCCAACGACGTTGCCGATGCGGTCAATGTGCACGTCGCGGAAGCCCAGGTGCGTCATTTCCGCGACGATGCGCTC
>QMOC01000493.1 GCA_003648085.1 Chloroflexota bacterium | reverse complement strand
GGACAGCGTAGAGCGGGCCGTCTTAGATGCGGCTGAAAAGTACAGCGGTTGCGTAGGTTGCCGCTACAGCCGGGCCTCGCGCAATGCCGAGGAGTACGCCCGCAGGCGTGGCTCGTTGCCCATCACAATGCGGCGCTGCATCCTGGGCCTGCGGCAGGATGGCTGTTCGGCCTTTGAGCCGATTATACCAGGCCGGTGAGCGAGGCAATGCAGACAATCCGAGTGACCAGTGACCTGATCCTGGAGGTGTGGTCTGAGTGCGACCGCCCACTGGTCAAACTCCGCAGCCTGGCGCAGGAGCGGGACGGCGAGACCCCGGCCGGCACAGTGATTATCTGGCCAGAGGAGATACGCCACCTGGTGGCGGCACTGGCCGAGGCTGCGGGGGTGCTGGCCGAGTACGAGGCACGACGCTGATCGCCCGGACGCTGCCCCTCACGTCATCGCCGTGGGGGGCAGAAGCCAGGCGATGAGCCTGAGACTGAACCGAGAGGAAGTGAATGGAGAGACAACTGACAACCCGACAACAAGCCCCGCTTGCGGCCCGGGTCCCCACCGGTGACCTGCTGGCTTCCTTCGCCGACTTCCTGCGCCTGGATGTGGCCCAGGGGGACGCCAGTCCCGAGACGATCCGCACCTACTGGGGCCAGGTGCGGCAATACCTGGACTGGTGCACCGCCGAGGGGGTCCACCCTGCCCTGGCCACCGAGGATGATCTGAAAGCCTACCGCGCTCACCTCGTCGCCAGCGGCTACAAGCGCACCACCGTAGCAACGAAACTGGCGGTCGTGCGCCGCTTCTACCAGATGGCCCAGGCAAGGGGGTATCGGGCCGACAACCCCGCCGAGGGACTGAAAGCACCTAGAGAGCACACCGACAGAACCGAACGGGTGAAGTGGCTACCGTTGCTCGCCGTCAAGCGGCTGCTAGACGCCCCCGACGCGGAAACGCCGAAGGGGAAGCGGGATCGGGCGATCCTGGCGCTGATGGCGTTACACGGTCTGCGAGCCGTGGAGGTACACCGCCTGGACGTGGGCGACGTGGACTTTGACACGGGCGACGCCGGCCAGGTGACTGTCCTGGGCAAGGGGAAGCGGACGCGCACCGTTCTACTCGTTGAGGAGACCGCCACCTACTTGCGGGACTGGCTGGCCGTGCGGGATGACGTGGCTGCTGAGGGAGAGACGGCGCTTTTCGTCAACGTCCACTGGGGCGGGCACAACGGGAAGGCTGGTGAGGCAGGCCACAGGATGAGCCGGCGGGGAGTGCGGGAAGCGGTGGATGGCTACCTGGAGGAGTTGGGGCTGAAGGCCGAGGGCGTGAGTTGCCACGCCCTGCGCCACACCTTCGCCACGCTGAGCAAGGCGGCGGGGGCCGACCTGCTGGCGATTAGCAAGGCGTTGGGTCATTCCAGTGTCACCACGACGCAAGTGTACGCTGACATCGTGGACAAAGTAGGCAACAACCCGGCCCGTTTCCTGGTTGGGGCGTTGAAGTCGGTTGCTTCCGAGTAGACCTATTATCGGAAGCGAATTGAGCACCTAGAGAGAGGCGCGGAATGGACGAGGAGACCATCACACAACTGGAGACAGCCTGGCAAGAGGAACAATCCCGCCTATGGCGGGCGTTCAAGGACAGCCTGACACCGGAGCAACGCGCACTCTTTGACGCCCACCGGCGGGCCACGGCGACGCTGGCGAAACTGCGACGCTGGAGGAGCGACCTGCAACGCGGCAAGCCCCTGCGCGGGAAACAGGTGGACTGGCCGGGCGAGTAGGCCGGCGTAGCACTTTGCAAAGCGCATACCCCGCCACCCCGACCGTGCGAACCGGGCGCAGAAGCAAGGCTCACTGAGGGGAGAGGTGGGAGACTTGAGTTACCGGGCAGATGTGGTATAATCGCCCCTAGAGACCATAGAGACCAGGAGGTAAAGCGATGATTGAGATTAGCGTGAGCGAAGCAAAATCGGCCTTTTCAGAGTATCTCAACCGCGCTGCGTATGGGCGGGAGCGGATCGTCATCCTCAGCCGAGGGAAGCCCAAGGCGGCGGTGATCGGCATAGAGGACCTGGAACTTCTGGAGGAACTGGAGGACGCCCAGGCCGCCCGCGAGGCGCTGGAGGCATACCGAGCCGGTAATGCCGTACCGGATTGAAGTGGAACGCCGGGCGCGGAAGGCACTCGCAACGCCCGGTTTGAGGACTGGGAAGCCGAGCAAATAAAAGGCTCGGAGTTTCGGGTCGCTGGAGGGCTGGAAAACGGGAGGAGTACAGTGAGCGAGATCATCTTCGTTGTAGAGCCAGACCCAGAGGGCGGGTACACGGCCAAGGCACTGGGACACTCGATCTTTACCGAAGCCGATACCTGGGACGAGTTGAAGAGCGCCGTTCAGGATGCAGTGCGATGTCACTTCGATGAAGGCGAACGGCCGGCGATGGTATGGTTGCACGTCGTCCTGGAGGAGGCAGTGCCGGTATGAGATTGCCACGGGATTGGGGCGGGGAGAAACTGGCCAAACTGCTCAAGCGATACGGCTACGAAGTCACCAGGCAGACCGGCAGCCACATGCGGCTCACCACCCACCGGGGTGGTGAACACCACATAACCATCCCACGCCATTCACCGTTGAGAGTGGGGACACTTAACTCCATTCTCAAGGATGTAGCCGGGCACCTGGGGATTGAGCGGGATGAGTTGTTGAGGGAACTTATGGGACGCTGAAACGCCCCACGGCGGTGGGACGCCTGGGGCGGCGACCAGACCGAGGGAGGCGGCCTGGTGGAGATAGGATAACACATCGAG
>QMOC01000492.1 GCA_003648085.1 Chloroflexota bacterium | reverse complement strand
TCCTGACCGACCTGCTACGCATCCTGCGTCCTGCATCCTGCATCCTGCGTCCTGCACTCCTCTGGCTCCTCATCGCCGCCGTGGTCTGCTTCGCCCTCTGGCCCTCGCTGTGGGTGCAGCCGGGATACACGCTGGAAACGTTGATCCAACGGGGAATCGTCCTGCACGTGGATCGGGCGCACTCCTTGCCCCGCCTCCATCGCGGTGTCCTAACGGTGGGTGATCCTGGTGTGGCCTTCTACCTGGACGCGGTCCTGTTCCGCACAACGTTCCTGACCCTGCCCTTCAGCGTTGTGGGCCTGGGGGCCGCCCTGACCCGGCGCAAGGAGAGATCACTCTCTATCCTGTTGCTGAGTGCCTTTGCCTTTTTCTACTTTGCCCAGATGGCCCTGGGAAGCCGGAAGGAAGTGCGGTATATGCTTCCGGTCCTGCTGGCGTTGGACGCGGTCAGCGCGGAGGGGATAGTCTGGTGGGTCGAACGGGTGCGTGCGTCTACAAGCCTGCGCTTTCGGTATGCCATCCCTCTGGCGCTCGTAGCACAGGCCCTCGTTGTCCTGCCCCGCTTCCCCTACTTCGGCACCTGTTACAACCCTCTCGTGGGCGGTTCAGCGGCGGCTGTGCGTGCCCTCCCTCCCGCCGACTTCGGGGAAGGGCTGGACCTGGCGGGGCGATACGTGGACAGCCGACCCGGCGCGGAGGACTTCGTCGTCGGCACCCAGTTCCTGGCCAACGAGATGCTGGCCCAGCACGTCCGCGCCCCGGTGCGCGACATCGCGCAGATTGGCGAGAAGGCGGACTACCTCGTCTTCGGCGTCCAATACACGATGCGCGGCCCGACCTACCCCCGCTGGGGGGCGTTGTGGGAGCAGACTTACAAGTTCCGTGAGCCGGAGTTCGTCGTCTCCTTCGACGGCATCCCCTACGCCTGGGTGCATCGGCCCGATGCGGAGCCTCTCATCCCTCGGCAGACGAACGCGCGGCTGGGGAAGGCCATCCGGCTGGTGGGCTACCGGTTGGCGCAGGATGAGGTCGCGCCGGGCGACGCGCTGCTTCTGACCCTTTACTGGCGGGCGCGTGCCTCCATTGGAGGAAACTATACCGTCTTTGTCCACCTGCAAGGGGCCGACGGGCGGCTGGTGGCGCAACAGGATAACCCCCCCGTGCGCGGGACACAGCCCACTGATGGGTGGGAAATCGGCGCGATAGTGGAGGACCCCTATGAGATCCACATCCCTCTCGATGCTTCATCCGGGGACTACACGCTGAGCGTGGGGATGTACGACCCCGCGACATTGGAGCGGCTCCCGGCCTTCGCGGCCGACGGCGGGCGGTTGCCGGAGGATCGGGTAATGCTGACGACGGTGCAGGTGCGGCCGGCGGTTCCCTGGTGGCGTTGGGTGCTTTCGGGGGCCTGGCTGACGGTCATCGCAGCCGGAAGCGTGTGGCCCTGGGTCAGGAGGCGGAAATGAGCGAGCGGATTGGCTTATTGTTCATTGTCTCATCGTTCATTGCCCTCGGCGTCGTCTACAGCGTGGTGGTACCTCCCTTCGAGGCCTCCGACGAACTGTGGCACTACCCGATGGTCAAGTACATCGCTGACCACTGGGACCTGCCGGTGCAGGACCCGGCGAACGTCGGCCCGTGGCGACAGGAAGGAAGCCAGCCACCGCTCTACTACTTCCTCGGTGCGTTGGCGACTTGTTGGATTGACACGTCGGATATGGAGCAGGTGCGCCACCTCAACCCGCACGTGGACAACGGCATCGCCACGCCCGACGGCAACATCAACCTGGTCGTCCACAACCCCGCGCTGGAGCGTTTCCCCTGGCGGGGGACGGTGCTCGCGGTGCATCTGATCCGGCTGCTCTCCGTCGGTATGGGCGCGGCCACGGTCTACCTGACCTACCGGCTGGCCCGCGAACTCTTCCCGGACCGTCCGGCGCTGGCGCTGGGCGCAGCGGCGATCAATGCCTTCACTCCGATGTTCGTCTTCATCTCCGGCTCGGTGAACAACGACAACCTGGTGGTGCCGCTGTGCAGCCTGGCGTTGCTTCTGATGATTCAAATCTGCAAATCTCAAATCTGCAAATCTCAAATCTGCAAATCTCAAATCTGCAAATCTCAAATCTTGCTGCTGGGGTGCGTGGTTGGGCTGGCGGCGCTGACGAAGGAGAGTGCGTTGGGACTGTTCCCGTTAGCAGTGCTGGCTGTGTCCGTCGGTGTCTGGCGTCAACATTCGGAAGTGCCGTTTCCCCGGCGTCTGGGATTGGTCATTTGTCATTTGTCATTTGTCATTCTGCCGGCTTTAGCCATCAGTGGCTGGTGGTACTGGCGCAACTGGCGGCTGTACGGCGACCCACTGGGCTGGAACGTCTTCATCGAGATCCTGGGCCAACGGGACGTGCCGGCCGACCTGGCGCAACTATGGCGTGAGCGGTACAGTTTCCTGGCCGGCTACTGGGGCAACTTTGGCGGCCTCAACGTCCCAATGCCCTCATGGGTCTACACAGTTCTGAACACCATGCTGGTGATCGCTGGGCTTGGTCTGGTAATTGAGGCGATCAAACCCCAAATCCGAAATCCCAAATCCCAAAATGGAAAACCGAGACTTGGGAGTTTGGGCTTTGGGCTTTGGGATTTTGTCATTTGTCATTTGTCATTTGTCATTTGTCATTTGTCATTTGCCATTTGCCTCCTTTGGGCCGCCGCCGTCGTCTACGGCTGGGCCCGCTGGGCCACCACCACCTGGTCATCGCAAGGCCGGCTCGTCTTCTCCGCCATCTCCGTTTGGTCACTCCTGC
>QMOC01000491.1 GCA_003648085.1 Chloroflexota bacterium | reverse complement strand
GATGACAGGCTGTACCGCTCGGTGATTGATCACAGTAAACCCAAGCACTATGCGTTGACGATGCTCCCCTACCCCAGCGGCGACCTGCACATCGGGCACTGGTACGCGATGGCCCCCTCCGATGTCCGCGCCCGCTACATGCGCATGCGGGGCTACAACGTCCTCTTCCCGATGGGGTTTGACGCCTTCGGTCTTCCGGCGGAGAACGCCGCCATCCAGCGCGGCATTCATCCGCACAAGTGGACGATGTCAAATATCGAGAGGATGCGGCGGCAGTTGAAGAGTATGGGCGCGATGTTCGACTGGGAGCGGGAGGCCATCTCCTGCCTGCCGGGATACTACCGCTGGACCCAGTGGTTCTTCCTGAAACTGTACGATATGGGCCTGGCCTACCGCAAGAAGTCCCCGGTGGATTTCTGTCCTAAGTGCAACACCACGCTCGCCCGCGAGCAGGTGTGGGGGGAGGACCGCCACTGCGAGCGCTGTGGCACGCCGGTCATCAAGAAGGAACTGGAGCAGTGGTTCTGGCGCATCACCGACTACGCCGAGGAACTACTGGACTTCTCCAAGATTGACTGGCCTGAGCGGGTCGTCACGATGCAGACCAACTGGATCGGGCGCAGCGAGGGGGCCAACGTCACCTTCCTCTCCGAGCAGGAGGACCCCATCATCGTCTTCACCACCCGGCCCGACACTCTCTGGGGCGCCACCTTCATGGTGCTGGCCCCGGAGCACCCGCTGGTGGACAAACTGACCACGCCGGGGCATCGGGAGGAGGTGGAGGAGTACAAATACCAGGCTGCTCGTCAGAGCGAGATCGAGCGCCTCTCCACCGAGAAGGAGAAAACCGGGGTCTTCATCGGCGCTTATGCCGTCAATCCGGTCAACGACGAGCGCATCCCCATCTGGATTGCCGACTACGTGATGATGACCTACGGGACAGGGGCGATTATGGCCGTCCCGTCCCACGACGAGCGGGATTTCGAGTTCGCTCTCAAGTTCGGATTGCCCATCATCCCGGTCATTGATCGGCCCGACGGCGTCGCTAAATCCTTCGTGATGCAGGGCACGATGAAGGATGGCTTCGCCGATGCGTTGACCGAGGCCGGCATTCCCTTCGAGGAGCGGGAGGGCTCTCTGTATGTCACGATGGATAGGAGCCAGGTGGAGCGCTACATCGCGCTGGCGCAGGCGCACGTACAGCCCGGCTCCTGGATTGAGGTGGTGGGCACCGGTTGGGCTTTCATCTTCGCCGACGAGGTGATTCCTTTTGACGGCGTCGAGGCCGAGCAGAAGATCCTGGCCCGCTGCAAGGAACTGGAGCCAGCGGTGCACGATAAGCGCACCGTTATGGAGATGCTGTGGGGCGTGGAGTTCTATCGTGACGTGCTGTTCCACGCCGAGTACGGCACGATGATCAACTCCGGCCCCTTCACCGGCACGCCGGGGGACGTGGCGGTGAAGAAGGTGATCGAGTGGTTGGAGGAGCGCGGCATCGGCGAGTTCGCCGTCAACTACCGGCTGCGCGATTGGCTGATCAGCCGACAGCGGTACTGGGGCGCGCCCATCCCCATCGTCTACTGCGATAAATGCGGTGTTGTCCCCGTTCCCTACGAGGATCTGCCGGTGATCTTGCCTCCCGACGCCGTCATCCCCCCTACCGGAGAGAACGCACTGAAGTACCACGAGGGCTTCCTACACACCACCTGGCCCAAGTGCGGCGGCCCTGCCACTCGCGAAACCGACACGATGGACACTTTCGTCTGCTCCTCCTGGTATCACTACGCCTACCTGAGCCCGTACTACAAAGAGGGCGAGCCGGCCCACGCCGACTCCACCCCCTTCGACCCCGACGAGGCTGCCTACTGGCTGCCGGTGGATGTCTACACCGGCGGCGTCGAGCACGCCACCATGCATCTGATCTACACCCGTTTCTTCACCAAGGCGATGCGGGATATGGGGCTGGTGGACTTCGACGAGCCGATGCTGATGCTGCGCAACCAGGGGATCATCCTGGCCGAGGATGGCTTCAGGATGTCGAAATCGCGGGGCAACGTCGTCGCTCCCGACGACTTGGTGGAGCGATACGGGGCGGATACGGTGCGCGGCTACCTGATGTTCGGCTGGCGGTGGGAGCAGGGTGGGCCGTGGGACCCTCACGGTATCGAGGGAGTGTACCGCTGGCTGCACCGGGTGTGGAATCTGGTGCTGGAGCCAGGCCAGTCAGCGAGTCAGCGAGTCAGCGAACCTACCGAGAAGGAGGTCGCCGATCTGCGCCGGTGGACGCACAAGACGATCAAGCGCGTCACCGATGATATGGAGGCCTTCGCCTTTAACACCATCATCTCCGCGCTGATGGAGTTCACCAACGCGCTGCAGAAGGCGAAACAGACGTCGCTCTACGGGACGGAGGCGTGGGATGAGGCCATCGAGACGCTGCTGCTCTTGCTGGCCCCCTGCTGCCCTCACATCGCCGAGGAGTTGTGGGCGCGGACCGGCCGGCCTTATAGCATCCACCTGCAACCCTGGCCCGAATACAACCCCGACTTGGCGGCCGAGGAGGTGATCACGCTGGTGGTGCAGGTCAACGGAAGGGTGCGGGCGCGGCTGGAGGTGCCGGCCGACATCACCGAGGAGGCGGCGCGGGAGGCAGCCCTGTCTGACCCCAACGTCCAGCGCCACATTGCGGGCAAGGAGGTCCGCAAGGTCATCTATGTGCCGGGGCGGCTGGTGAATGTGGTCGTGTAACGTGTGCCGGGGCGGAACATCCGCCCCGGCTCAAGCGGCCCACAACAGGCGGGGCAGCAT
>QMOC01000490.1 GCA_003648085.1 Chloroflexota bacterium | reverse complement strand
TGGGAAATATCCGGCCGACAACATCAGCGCTGAGGCGTTCCAGTTCCTTTCGGGCTGATCGAGCAAAGGTGACGGTGTACTCAGGCACTCAGTTTCCCCTGCCGCTCTAGTATTTCTCGGACTGTCTCCAAAGACTCACGCGGCTCATCGGCCCGTTGGCTGGCTATGAGAGCGTCGTAAAAATCCTCCCAGAGTTCACCGTACCGTTTCAGGTCAATCAAGACAGCCGTTTTCTCGCCCACTGCATTCGTAACGAATTGAATACCTTCCAACATCTACCCGTTCCTCCATCTTCCTCCACACCACAAAGCGGTCGCGCATAAGCCGCCCGTTGTCCAGTATAGGGCAAATCTGCAAGATCGTCAAGACCGCCATCGCCAAATCGCCAAATGGGGGAAAGCGATACCCGGGGGTTGGTAATCAGCGCCAGTCCCCTCAGGCTGGTACCGTCGGAGGTGCCCGGCGGATGCGGAACGTAACCGTGCCGCCGCCGGTGACGTGCTGCGGGTCGAGGCACTGCACGTAGGCAGCACCGTCGGGGCCGGCCAGCCCCAGGTCGGCGGGCTCCACACCCCGGCTTAGCGCCACGTAGTAGGGCGCCAGCGCCATCAGCGCGTGCATGCAAAGATCGCGGTCGGCTCGCAAGCGGAAGCCGTCGGCAACCTCGAAGCGGTCGCCGACGGCGAAGACCGGGCAATGGCCTGCCACGCTGACTACATCCACAATCAAATCGCTCATTTTCTTACTCCCCATTGTTCATTTACTTTCTGATCACACTACAGCTCAGGCTGACCGGGCGGGCCGAAAGCACTTTCCTCACCTCGATTCTGGCGTGGCGTGCTACTCTCTGATGCCGCTTGAGTGTACTTGGGGTCGGTTGCCGGTAGTTTAGCACAGTGTAAACGGGTTGTAAAACGGACGCCGGGCAAGGTCCACCTTGCCGCCAGGAACAGGGTGAGTATAATATGCGACATTGAAGGAGAATATTATGTTTGTGCGAGACTGTATGACACGCAATCCCGTTACCATACGACCAGAGAGTGATCCTCTGGCAGGTGTGGCGCTGCTTAAGAGTGGTGGTTTCCGGCGTCTGCCGGTCGTGGATGCGGAAGGCAAAGTGGTTGGAATCGTGACCCGCACCGACCTGGATCTGTTCCTGTCAAAGGCCGGGTCGCCGGGTGTCCTCAAGCGGCAACATCGCGTGGATCAGGTGATAAAGCGGGAGGTGGTGACGGTGCCCCCCGATTGTCCACTGGAGGAGGCGGCCAACCTGATGGTGAAGCACAAGATCGGCAGCCTGCCCGTGGTGGAGGATGGGCGGATTGTGGGTATCATCACCGAGACCGACATTTTCAAGCAGTTCGCGGCTGTGCTGGGTGGCGGGAGCGCGTCGCTCAGGCTGACGGTTCAGGTGCCCAACGTCCCCGGTCAACTGGCCGAACTGGCCGGCCGCATTGCGCAGGTGAGCGGCAACATCTCTTCCGTGGTCGCTTACGCTGCCGACCGGCCCGAACGGATCAACATCACACTGCGGGTGGAGGGGCCTGATCGGGGGACAGTGCTAAAGGCCATCTCGGATCAGGCTGGGCTTGAGGTGCTCCACGTGTGGGGCGGTGAAGGAGAGGAGCCGACCGCCTTACACCATTAGTGCCTGCATCTCCTCCCGCACCATCGGCGCGACTGTCAGCACCTTGACCGGTTCCCCATCGCCTCGTACCTCGACGCGCACGGCAGGCTCCTCTTTGCCGTCCGAATAACCAGCCGTGATTCGCGCCGCCAATTCGATCTCTTCACGCGCCGGCCCGCCCGGCACCAGCGTCGTTGGGCCGGGGTGATCCACTGTCGTGAGCAAGACCCCCTCAACACCGCAGGTCGCCAGGTACGCATTCTCCCGCTCGTGACGTCCGACGATTACCTTATGTCCAGATAAAAGGCGGAGGTGCCGTCCCACTGCCAGCAATTGCACCTGCTCAGGGGTCAATGCCTCAGGGCCCTCGTGGGCCAGAAAATCGCGCAGGCGACGGGAATAGGTCTGGTCAATCAAGTAGCAGCAGCCGCCAGATGGCTGGGGATAATCAGTGATGCCGAATTGCTCGGCCAGGCGGATCTGCTCCTTCCGGCCCCGCCCGCTGATTTCGTACAGTTTCTCCCGATTCACCCAACCCCGTTGCTCCGGCACAGTCGGTCTGAGGAGTTTGGCTGAGAGCGGCCGGAGCAGGTAGCCCCGCAGACCGCTTTCCCGCTCGACGGTGTTGAGGCTGGGCCGCATCTGGCTCTTGGGCCGCTGCCCGAGCACCTCACCGGTGAAGACGAAGTGGTGACCATGAGCCTCCATCCAGGCTTTCGCTTTGCGCAGCAGGAAGATACGGCAGTCCACGCAGGGATTCATCCCCGAGCCATAGCCGTAGCGGGGGTGAAGCACCAACGGGAGGTATTCGTCGGAGACGTCAATCACCTCCAGAGGCACTCCCAGCATCGCGGCCGCCCGTTCAGCGTCGTAAGGCCGGCTCGGTTCACGTCCGGCCACGCGGTTCCGCTCGACGAAGGAGAAGCCGGTGCGGAAGTGCAGCGCGGTGACCCTGATTCCCTGCTCCAGCATAATTTTGATGGCCAGGGTACTATCGAGCCCGCCCGAAAGCAGGCCCACCGCTTTGATCCGCTCTTTATCGTCCATTGGAGGGAGGATACCACAGAGTGGGGAAGTCGTCAAACTCCTTCGTCACTTGACTTTACCACGCTTGGATCTTTGGAATTTTCCGTGGTCAGGATTCGGATGCTCCAACTTGTTGGGGTTGCCCGCCGGCAAACC
>QMOC01000489.1 GCA_003648085.1 Chloroflexota bacterium | reverse complement strand
GAGCCCATCCGCGCCGTGGACGTGCTGGTGGGACAGTGGAAACAGGAGGAGTTCAGCGACGACCGCGTGCACATCTTCTTCACCGACACCGCCGGGAACGTGATGGACGCCCGCGTGGATCTGGCCAATCCAGGGGACATAGACTACGTGACCATCTCCACCGAGGCGGTCGGGGTGAACCTTCCAGCCATCGCGGCGGCCCGCGACCCGATGCCCAGCCCGGCCTATTTCAACCTTTACGTGACCTGGGACGTGGCCTTAGGGGACTCCCATACGGTGAAGGTGGCCCGTTCAACGGTCAACGGCACCGTCTGGACCAACCAGTTTGCGTATGACGGCTACCAGCAGCCGCACATTGACGCCGGCCCGAACGGCCACGTCTACCTGGTGGCGGTGGGGGACAACTTCCCCAACGACGTGTACGTCAAGCGGAGCACCGACGGGGGGGTGACCTGGGGTGACTGGACGGACCTCACCTCCGATGACGACGCCGACTACCACGGCGCTCCCGTCGTCGCCGCTTCGACCGACGGGGCTTACCCCACCGTCTGGGTGGCCTACAACTACTACGAGACCGTCACCTACGGGGGCTCCGACCTGCGTTTCGCCTACAGCACCGACGGTGGAGGCACCTGGACCAAGAACCGCATCCTTAGCGCCGAGGAGGGGTTCGACGAACTGATGCCCGACATGGTGGGGTATCGCGCCGGCGCCAGCCGTTGGATGAACATCGCCTACCACCACTCCAAATCGGCCCGCACCGACGTGATGTGGCGCTGGGTCAGCGGCTCGACCCCGAACAACTGGTGGGCTCCCCGGCTGATGAACGACCACGACACCCATCCGGCGATGGGGCCGCAGGTGATCTACTCCCCCGGCGCGGGGACGGGGGGCGGCGTCGTCTACCCCGGCACCGGTTCCCCGGTGAACAACCTTTATTTCGCCGCGCCCTGGCTCACCCCGACGGTAGGGCAAGTTGTCAACTTGCCCCACAGTTCCCCGGCAGGGCAAGTCGGCAACCTGCCTCACGGCGAAGAGCCGGCCTGGGCCTTCGCCGGAGAGCCGGGGGAGGCTTTCCGCGTAGGCGGCCTGGCGCTGCTTCCCGGCGCCCACCTCTTCGCCGCCGCCACCACCAACCAGATGGAGGGGGTCAACACCGGCACCGTCTTCCGCTCCGATGACTGGGGCGAGAACTGGGAGCCGGTTCCCCCTCTCCCGGCCGCCTGGTGGCTGGAGGACATCCTCGCCACCGAGGCGGGGACGTTGCTGGTGGCCGGGATGATGTACGAACCGGGGGAGCCGGGGATGGAGCCGGTGGGGGTCATCTATCGTTCCACCGATATGGGCGAGAGTTGGTCGGTGGCCGCCGAGGTGACGGAGGCCCTCATCGTCCACACCCTGCTCCAGCGGGGGGACGGCAGCCTTGCGGCCGGGACGGGGCAGGACGGTCGGGTGCTCATATCTTTTGACGATGGGGAGAGTTGGGAGCCGCTGCCCGCGCCGCCGGAGGCCGAGCACATATACGCGCTTTTGGAGACCGAGGAGGGGGTGCTGTACGCCGGTGGCACCCGCACCGACGGGAGCGGCGTCGTCTACCGCTTCACGGGCGAGACCTGGGAGGAGGCCGGGGCGTTGGGGGCCACGGGGGTGTACGCGCTGCTGGAGGGCTCCAACCACGTGCTCTACGCCGGGGCCGCCTGCACCGACGGCACCGGGCGGGTCTTTCGCTCCGACGATGGCGGCGAGACTTGGGAGTCGTCGGAGCCGCTGGGGGAGAGCCAGGGGGTGACCGCGCTGCTGGAGGGTGCGGAGGGCAGGATCTACGCCGGGCTGGACATGGGATTCGGTCGGTTCACCTCCTATGCCTACGTATCCGGGGACGGGGGCGAGACCTGGGAGGAGGCGGGATACCTCTTTATGGCCGACGCCGTGCGGGGCTTTCTCCCCGCTCCCGATGGCGCGGTCTACGCCGGTGGTGGCGACACCTACGGCCTCGTCTTCCGCGCCGAGGGGCTGGGGCCGGCGGTGGAGTGGCGGCTCTACCTCCCGCTGGTGCTGCGGGGTTAGAACGCGGATCGTTAGAACGCGGGTAACAGGACAACAACGGATCGGGACAATGACGGATACCGGTGGAGGTTGGGATTGACACCACCGCGCTTTCCACATATAATGGAAAGCGATCGCAGGTGACCCGATGTTGGAGGGCGGGGGCATACCCGGCCTCTAGGCCCCCGCTCTCCGCTACACTGCGTGGAGCCACCGCTTGAGGAGAGGACATATGAGTTATGAGTGAGGAACAGGTACGCGAGCCTCGTGCTCCCTATATGGCCGCCGCCGAGACCCCGGTCGAGGAACCCTTGCTTGAACGGCTGCGGGTGGAGTTCCCTCCCTACTTCGATCGCTTTCTAGAGGAGCGGGATCGGCGCCTCAGCAGCGAGTTGGAGCGGTTGGAGGAAGCGATTGAGCGCAACAGTGCGGATATTGCGCGGGTGCTGAGGGAGATGGAGCGCCGCTTCGCCGAGGCGAGGGAGGAGCGGGAGGGACTGCGGGCAGAGATGGAGCGCCGCTTCGCCGAGGCGAGGGAGGAGCGGAAGGCGCTGCGGGCAGAGATGCATTCCCAATTCCGCTGGATCATCGGGCTGCTGTTTCCTCTCGTGATAGGAATGCTGGCCATCATCATTCGTGTTTTCATCCTGGGGACATTCTGAGCCGATGGACATCCCTACATTTTTTGCTATACCGAGAAGCGGCCGAAAGAGAAACACAACTCACGAGAAAGCCCCCGCCTGGGGGCGAGGGCTTCCCGGTGG
>QMOC01000488.1 GCA_003648085.1 Chloroflexota bacterium | reverse complement strand
GCCCGTGAGAGGCTTCAGCAGGCCCTCATCGCCCTCATCCTGGGCCTGGCCCACATCGCTCCCCACCTCTGGGTGCTGGAGGATCTGCAGTGGGCCGACACCGAGACCCTCTCCCTCCTGCCCCTCCTGCTCCCCCGCCTGACGGAAAGCCGGGTACTCCTCCTGCTCACCGGCCGCAGCGCCGAACTGCGGGCCAACCCTGCCGTCTGGAACGCCCTCCAGGCTCTGGACCGGGCCGGCCCTCTCGCTCGCTACACCCTGACGCGCCTGGACGCCGACGCCGTCTGCTCCCTGGTGCGTAACCTGCTGGGCGAGGACGACCCCGCTCTGACCGACTGCCTGGTGCGGGAGAGCGAGGGGGTACCGCTATACCTGGTAGAGACGCTCAAGGTGTGGCGAGACGGGGGATACTTACTGCCCACCGAGCGCGGGACGTGGCGCTGGCAGGGGGAGGCACCGGCGGCCCTACCCTCCCACCTGGGCGAGGCCGTCATCGGCCACCGTCTCTCCCGCCTCTCCCCGGCTGCTGAGGAGGTTCTGGTCGCCGCTGCGGTCATCGGCACCGAGGTGGACTTCGACCTGCTGGCCTGCGTTTGTGCCCCTCCCGGCCCTCTGCCCGACCAGGCTGCCTCCGACCCCCACCTGCTGGCCGCCAGTGATGAACTGCTCCACCTTGGTCTCCTGGTGGAGACGGACACCGGCTATCGCTTCAGCCACGAGCGGGTGCGCCGGGTCGTGTACCAACGACTGTCTCCTTCGCAGCGTCAACGCCTCCATCGGAGAGTCGCCCTCGCCCTGGAAGCCCTCTTTCCCGAGCAGTTCGAGTTACTGGCTCACCACTTTGCCGCCGCCGGCGAGCGGGAGCCGGCCGTCCACTATCTGACCCGCGCCGCCGAGCGTGCCCGTGGACTCTTTGCCCACCGGGCCGCCCTGTCTTGCTACGACCGCCTGCTGGAGTTGCTGACCCGTTCTGAGGACCTCCCGGCCCGCTACGACGTCCTGCGCGACCGCGCCGAGGTGCTGGGATGGATCGGCGACCGAGAGGCGCAGGGGCGTGACCTGGAAGAGATGCTACGCCTGGCCCGGACCCTCTCCGACGACGCCCGCCTGGCGCACACTCTGCGCCTGCGGAGCGAGTGGCACCGGCTCCAGGGACGCTACGGGCCTGCCGACGAGGACGCTCTGGCAGCGCTCGAAATCTACCGTCGGCTGGGAGACAACCATGCCCAGGCCGACTTGCTCAGCCAACTCGGCTGGAACGCCGTCTACACAGTCAACTACCCCCGGGCTACGGATTATCTCCAGAAAGCCCTCTCCATCTATCAGGCCTTGGGCGACCCCCAGGGCCAGATCCACTGCCTGACCGGGCTGATGAGCGCCGCTGAACTCGACGGCAATTGCTTCCTTTCCTTCTCCTACGGTCAGCAGTGTATGGCTCTGGCCAAGGCCACCGGCGACCCCCATTGCATCGGTCGCGCTTTCTTCACCGTGGGTTTGAACTACTATGACATAGGCGACATGGAAGCCGCCGAAGTCCACCTCCGCCAGGCCCTGCATCTTGATGAGACCACCGGCGACCGACGCCGACAAGCGGTCACTCACTTTTATCTGGGCGAGGTGGCCGCCGAGCGCGGCGACTTAGAAACCGCCCAGGCTCACCTCGACACCGCCCTGGAGATACTCCGCGAGGTGCGCGACCTATCCTGGGAAGGGGACGCTCTGGCCGCCCTGGGCCGGCTGGCTCTCCTGCAAGGCAATCCCGCGACTGCCGCCGAACGCCTGAGGGCCGCTTACCGGCGCCGCCGGGAACTGGATGAGCCCGCCTACGCCGTGATTGACCTATCCTATCTGGCGCTGGCCGAACTCGCCTTAGAGGATGAGGAGGCTGCCTGGCAGCACAGTCAGGAGGCCGTGACCGAACTGGAGGCGGGCCTTCCTGGGGTCGAGCATCCTCAGCGCATCTACTATAACCACTTTCGCGTGGCCGAGGCCATCCGCCGTTGGGCTGCCGCCCGCGCCGCTTTGGAGGCGGCAGGCCGCGTCGTGGCCAAGCGGGCCGAGCGTATCGGCGACCCAGCCCTGCGGGGAAAGTACCTCACCGGCCACCGCGTCAACCGGGCCATTGCCGAGGCCCTCGCGGCTCAGCCCCCGCCGGGCCACCTGCGCGTCCGCCTGGCCCGCGCCGACGCACCCCGCCACCGCCGTCCCACCCCCGACGAAACCGTCGTCGTCACCTGGACCGTGGACGCCGGCGAGGAGGACGCCGCCTTGGCCGAGCGGGAGGGCCAGGTGGCCCTGCGCCGCCAGCGTCTCCTGCGCCTCCTCGCCGAGGCGGAGGCTGCGGGTGCCCGGCCCACCGTCGCCGACCTGGCCGGTGCCCTGGACGTCTCCCCCCGCACTGTCCGCGCCGACATCGCCGCCCTGCGCCGTCAGGGTCACCCCATCCGCACCCGTGGGAAGCCCCCCACGTAGTAGAGGGGCGGGTGACAGCCCGCCCACACCCCTGGCACAGCCCTGCTTGCCACCACCCGCTCGCCTTTTCCGCTCCTCTCGCCCCCTATTTTCTCGATAAGTCTACGACACCCGCGTGGTATAAGAATCATCGAACGGCAAATTTGTCGCGCTCTGGCCGAACGGTGGCAGACGACGAGGGTCTGGGGGGCCGGGGGCGAATCGGCCCACGGCCCCCCTTCCTGGGGAGCAGACTGTAACATAATCACGCTTCACGCATCACGTTTCACGTTTTACGCATTACGCATCACGTGTCCATTCCTGATCAGGACAGGTGCCAATTTGTGCAGCCATAACTT
>QMOC01000487.1 GCA_003648085.1 Chloroflexota bacterium | reverse complement strand
TCCCCCTTACTTGCCGCAAAGACCGTTTTCCTGCTGTGTTGCGGCGTAAGCCCGACTCGTCGGGCGCTGCTTCGTAGCACGGGCACTTCATGCCCGTGCGGGCCGCGTGAGAAAGTGTCAACTTATTCTGAACCATCCCCACAGAAAGCAAGGATTTGATCGTAAAGGTACTATCAATCCGTGTGCACAGCAGGCTAAACGATTAGAGCCGCCCCGTTGGGCGGCTCTGGTGTGCGCTGAGATAAGCGGTGACAGTCACCTGCCCAACGGGCTAAGGCCCCTTCCCAATAACCAGGACAAGGGGCAAGTTGGACAGGATAACCACTACCGACCGGAAACTCTTCATCGCCGAAAAATCCCTGACCTTACCAAGGTTGGCAAGATTATATAGCACTTGCCGGATTTGTCAAGTCGCTGTCCATCCAATTCGGACGGCCTGACCCAGTTGTGTTAACTCACCGGAGTGAGCCAGCCGTGACGGTCGGGAATGCGCCCGCTGGTGATGCCGAAGAACTCGGTCTGCAACTGCTCGGTTACCGGGCCACGGTGGCCGGCGCCGATAACTATGCCATCTATAGAACGAATGGGGGTGATCTCAGCGGCAGTTCCGGTGAAGAACACTTCATCGGCCATATAAAGGGCTTCGCGGGGGATCAGTTCCTCTCGCACCCGATAGCCCAGGTCCTTGGCCAGGGTGATGACGCAGCGCCTGGTTACTCCCTGCAGGATGGAAGAGGCCAGGGCAGGAGTGAGAATCTCGCCGTTGCTGACCACGAAGATGTTCTCACCGCTCCCTTCGCTGACGAAGCCGTTGATGTCAAGAGCGATCCCTTCCACATAACCGCGATCAATGGCTTCCATAGCGATCAGTTGCGAATTGATGTACTGTCCGCCGATCTTGGCCGCAGCGGGGAAAGTGCCGGTAGCCATGCGTCGCCAGGAACTCACCCCCACGTCCACCCCCTGCTCGATGGCCTCCGACCCCAGGTAGTGCCCCCACTCGATAGTGATGACGGCCACTTCCACTGGGCACTTCCGTGGATCAAGGCCGAAGTTATCGAAGCCACGGAAGACCAGGGGACGGATGTAGCAGGACTTATGCTTGTTGGCCCGGACCGTCTCCACGACTGCCTGTTCGATCTCCTCTTTGGTATAGGGAATTTCCATACGGTAGATCTTGGCCGAGTTGAACAGGCGATCAACGTGTGGACCCAGACAAAAGATGGCCGGCCCGTTGTCCGTCTCGTAGGCCCGGATGCCCTCGAACACGCTGGAGCCATAGTGTAGGACGTGGGCAGCGACGTGCACTTGGGCCTGGTCCCAGGGGACCAGTCGGCCATTGAACCAAACGTACTCAGTTTTGCTGATAGTCATGATTGTACTCCTCCTTCATGCATGTTTGCTTTGCCTTGCCAATTCACCAGGTCGTGCATTTCCCACATGCTGACCTGCTTGAGGGCCAGGAGTCCTAAAAAAAAGCCCCCCGGTTGGGGGGCTTGGGCTTAACTAAACTCACGGTTCGGGTGCTACCCTGACTCCCTCCCAACCTTCATTGGCTCCTCAACAACGAGGAGCACAGGCAAGACAACGACAATAAGGCTGAGGGAGGATCCCAGGGTCACATCCATCATCTTGGGAACGCCTTTCCGCTGAACCAGTTTATGCTAACTGACTTGTGCAATCATAGCACACTCTGCCGATTTGTCAACTGCGGCATCCACTCGCCCTCGCCGGTTTGTCCGTGATGACGCCGTCCGACCGAGCCACCGCCCGGGCCAGCGTCTCCAGCGCCCGGGTCAGCACCTCTATCCCCCGGCGGAACTCTTCGATCTCAATGTGCTCCTCCGGTGTGTGGTCCAGCGACGAATCGCCCGGCCCGTAGGCCACGATGGGGCAGCCCCACGCCGGGCCGACGACGTTCATATCCGAGGTGCCCGTCTTTAGTTTGAAGCGCGGCCGCCCGCCCTCGGCGCGGATGGCCCGCAGGAGCGCCCGCACCGGCGGCGTGTTCTTCTCCGCCCTAAAGGGCGGGTCGCTGCCGGGGAAAGAGAGCCGGGCGCCGTTGCACCAGGTCAGCATCCTCTGTTTGAGGTCGTCTGCGTCGGCCCCCGGCGGGAGGCGCACCACGATGTTCATTTCTGCGCCGTCGTTCAGCCCATCGCTGAAGGTGCGGAAGTCTCTCAGGGCGGGATCCAGTGTGTCGAAGTGGCCCGACCGGCCGTGGTTGAGTTCCTCGGCGTAAGTCATCAGTTGATTCCAGAACTTTACCGCCTCCACTGCCGGACCTGGTCGTTCGCCTGCGGTGTGCCCGCCCGGCTGCACGAGCCGGTAGTCCACGACCAGCATGCCCTTGTACCCCAGTGTGATGCCCTCCCAATGGCTGGGCTCGCCGATGATGGCGCAGTCCGGCGGCGGCAACGTGCGCACCAGGTGACGCGCCCCGCGCCCGTGACGTTCCTCCTCCACCGCCCCGATCACCAGCAGCCGGGTGCCGTTCAAGCGGGGGGCCACCCGCGCCGCCGCCAAGACGAAGGCCGCCAGCGGCCCCTTGGCGTCCACCGCGCCCCGCCCGTACAGACGGTTTCCATGCCAGCGCACAGGAATGAAACCGGGGACGGTATCCATATGTCCCAGCAGCACGATGGTACGCTCAGCATCCTGGTCTCCCAGCGCACCTATCACGTTGCCCACCTCGTCGCGATGAGCCCGGAAACCCAGGGCCATCATCCGCTCGACCAGGTACCCGGCCACGGCGTCCTCCTCGCCGGACGGGCTGGGGATGGAGAGCAGTCTTTCCAGAAAAGCAATCTCGTC
>QMOC01000486.1 GCA_003648085.1 Chloroflexota bacterium | reverse complement strand
GCACCTGGGTGGGCAAAGGATTGCAGGCTGTCAGCCAGGACAGAAACGCCGCGGCGGTGGTGGGAATCAATCCCCTGAATATGAACACCTTGGCCTTTGGTCTTGGTACCATGCTGGCCGGCATGTCCGGTGCGACGTTGGTTGATGTCTTCGCCTGGGTGCCGTGGATAGGGGTCCCGGCCTCGAGCAAGGCCTTCGTGATCATCGTACTGGGCGGCATGGGCTCAATGCCTGGGGCGCTGTTGGGAGGCTTGATTATCGGCGTCGTCGAATCGCTCGGATCGGGGTTGCTCCCGGACCCAGGCAAGGCATTGGCGTACAAAGATGCTTTTGGCCTGCTCATCTTTGCCCTCGTTCTCCTGGTGAAGCCCACAGGATTGTTCGGGAGGAAGCTATGAAGCGCGTTCCCCTTCAATGGATTCTGGCAGCGGGTTTATTCATCCTGGCCCTGGCCGCGCCAGTTCTGTTAAAAGACCAGCAATACTGGCTGTTCATCGCCACCCAGGCCTATTTCTGGGCCATGCTCGCCTCCAGTTGGGCCCTTCTGGCCGGATATGCGGGCCAATTCTCCTTCGGCCACATCGCCTTTATGGCCATAGCCTCCTACGCCAGCGGCATCCTGGGGCGTGACCTGGGATGGTCGCCCGTTTCAGGCGTCGTTGCAGGAACGTTGGTGGCCGGAGTGGTGGGCCTGGTCATCGGCTACTTGTGCCTCCGTTTGCGGCGCACTTACCTGGCCCTGTTCACCATCGCTTTCGCCGAGATTTTCCGGCTGGTGGTTAACGCGGAGATTGACCTCACCGGAGGCCCATTGGGTCTGTATATGGACTACCTGCTGGATACCACGTCCTACATACCCTATTATTACCTCATGCTCGGGCTGCTCCTGGCATCGCTGGCTTTTATGTACTGGCTGGCGAGTTCGCGCTTTGGCCTGTTCTTCCGCTCAATCCGGGAGGACGAGGTGGCTGCTGCGGCGATGGGCGTGCACATCGTGCGCTATAAGATCCTGGCCTTTGTGGTCACTTCTATGATCGCTGGCCTGGCCGGTGCGGTGGATCACCATTTCATCGGCTTCATCGCGCCCAGTGAACTGATCATTGGCCGCATGAGCCTGGTGATCGCCATGGCCGTGATCGGGGGGATCGAAAGTCTGATTGGCGCGGCTCTGGGGGCGATATTCATCCACTTCTCGCTGGAGTGGTTGCAGCAGATCCCTGTGCCAGCCAGTATGATGCCGAAGTTGATAGCCATGCAGCCGATGCTGGAGAAGATTGGTCTCGGCGTTGGCGAGCGTGGCATCATGACTTATGCCTGGCGGATGGTCGCCTTTGGATTGCTGCTGATGCTCACACTGCGCTTCTGGCGCAACGGGCTGATTCACCCCATCATTGATCGCTTGTTCAGGCAGCGGGTCAGGAAAGAGACTGTGGCCAAGCGGGTGCAAGCGGCGGAGGTAGCCTCCCCCACGACTTTGGGGGGGACGGAGGGGGGGGTGAAGTCATGATCGAACTGGATGTACGCGATGTCTACAAGAGTTTCGGCGGCATTCAAGCCCTCAATGGGGTCAGTTTCAGCATCCGAGGCAACGAACTGATCGGCTTGATTGGGCCAAACGGTGCTGGTAAGACCACGTTGACCAACGTTCTGGACGGAGTGTACAAACCCACCAGTGGCGAGGTATGGCTCAATGGTGAGCGGGTTGATGGCCTGCCGCCCTATCAGATTGCCCGGCGTGGCATCGGGCGCACTTTCCAGGTCACACGGGCCTTCCGGCGTATGACGGTGCTGGAAAACTTGCTCGTCCCGGCTATGGCCCTCCACCCGACGGCCCGTAAGCGGGATTTCCACGAACGTGCCATGGAGGTGCTCGAATTCCTGACCATCGAGCATCTGGCCAACGAGTACGCCCGCAGCCTTTCGGGTGGACAGCAGAAACTGCTTGAACTCGGCCGGCTGCTGATGCTCGACCCCGACATCATCATTCTCGACGAGCCGTTCGCCGGCGTCCACCCTAAGTTGATGGAGACCATCTACGAGTACATCATCGAGGTGAACAAGCAGGGCAAAGCCTTCATTATCATCAGCCACGACATGGATTCCATTTTCACGCTCAGCAAACGTCTCCTGGTGCTGAACTACGGCGAGATAATCGCCGATGGTGAGCCTGCCAAAGTGAAAGAAGACCCGGCAGTCATCGAGGCCTACCTGGGTGAGGAAGAGGAGGAGGGCCCGGTGGTCATCCCCGCCGGGCGGCTGGCCGAAGGGATGGAGGAGGCTACCAATGGTTGAAGCGATGCTTGAGGTGCGCGACCTGTACGTGGGCTACTACAAGGACCTGCACATCTTGCAGGGCGTTTCGGTTGCCGCGCAAAAGGGTAAGATCACGACCATCCTCGGCGCCAATGGCGTCGGCAAGTCCACCCTGCTCAAGGCCATCTACGGCTTCTTGAAACCGGCCTCAGGGGAGATCATCCTTGACGGGGAGGACATCATCGGCACGCCGACGCACAAGCGGATTGATCTGGGCATCTCATACATCCCCCAGCAGCCGGGCATCTTTCGCTGGATGACGGTCGAGGAGAACCTGGAACTTGGCGCCTGGACGTTCAGAAACGACAGAGCCCGCATCAAGCGCAAACTAGAGGAGAACTACGAGCGTTTCCCGATGTTGAAAGACCGGCGCAAATCGAAGGCGGGCGAACTTTCCGGCGGCATGCAGCGCATGGTCGAGGTCGGCCGCACGCTGATGACCGACCCTAAGCTGATCCTGGTGGACGAGCCAACAGCCGGGCTGGCTAAATTGCTGTCCGAAG
>QMOC01000485.1 GCA_003648085.1 Chloroflexota bacterium | reverse complement strand
AGAGATTTTGCAGACGATGGATCTGTTTGTCTCTCCTTCACTGTGGGAAGGACTGCCCACAGTCATCCTTGAAGCGATGGCGGCGCGAGTTCCAGTGATCTGTACTGCCGTGTCCGGCAGCAGCGAGTTGGTGGAGAACGGTCATACGGGACTGATCGTCAAGCCGGGCTCGGGCGATGCATTGGCAGAGGCGATTTTGAATCTACTAGGCAATATGGACCGAGCACGCCAGATGGCCGATAACGCCTACGCATATGCCAGGCGATTCTCCATTGACGAGGTGGCGGCCGAGTACAATCGGCTATTCATAGCATATCGCCAGGAGATAGAGAGTCGCGAAAGCAGCGGTGGAGATGCTTAGTGACTTGCCGAAATCACCAGCAGGACAGGATCGGAGGCTGTTGATTTTGTTTTTTAAGCGCACACTTGATAGGAAATACGTGTCACTGGTTCTAGTCCTATTGATAGCCTTTGCTTTGCGAATGTGGGATATAGACGCGCGTTCGCTGTGGTTCGATGAAGCCTTTGAATATTGGTCCGCTAACGTTGATTTTGCACAACTTTATCAAACCGTACTAACCGCCTATCAGCCGCCTCTTTACACTTATCTTTTACATCTGTGGCTAAATTTCGGGATTGAAGCCATCTGGCTGCGTTTTTTGTCTGTAGTATTAAGTATGTTAGGCCTCGTTGGAATGCTGACGTGGGGCTGCAGACTATTTGGTTTGAGAGGTGCATTAGTTGCTGGCATAATCATGGCCGTCTTACCACCTGAGATCCGATATGCTCAAGAGGCTGCTGAGTATGCTTTAATGGAATGTCTATTAGTGTGGGGGTTGAATTTTCTACATTATACCTTTAAGAGCCCTTCGTGGAAGATCTGGGTGTCATGGGGACTTCTTAGCGTTCTCAGCGTCTGCAGCCATTATGGAGCCACTATTGTTGTAATTTCAGTGGAAGTAATCACATTCCTGGAAAACCTGTTAAGCAATCGCAAAGATAATCTATCCAGACAGGTTGCAATTGCACTTTTTAGCATAATGCTAGCCATACCCATACTCGCATATTTCTTGCCCAATCAAATTCGACGCCAACTGCCTGTTCTCGTACCTTCTATGCCTTTCTCTATGATGGAACTTGAGAAGTTTGTTCTATCAATGGGAGATACATTTCTCTTTCATCTAGTTGGATGGCCTTTTTCTTCGCTACCAAAGTGGCTTGGCCAAACGGTGATATATGTGATTCTGGCTTTCTCGGTGGTTATTCTTATAAGATCATCATCGGAAGCACAAAGGCGGACGCTTGTATGGTTCTTGGGCACCTATGTTGCCTATTTTGTGACTGTTGAGGCCGGGCTATATGCTTATGGAAATTATGGATTCCGATATGCTCTTATCTTATCCCCCTTATTTATCCTGGTTGCCACTGCTGTTATCAACCAATTTGTTCAGTGGAAGCGAACACTCGAGTCTTTCGTATTGTTGCTGACTATAGTAGGGTTAGCAGTCTATTCATTGCCTAACCGTACCGTCTCACAGGTCACTAGGGGAGGGCAACCTTGGCCTGAAACTGAAGACTTGCGAGAGGTAACAGAATGCTGGATTGAATACCGAAACGAAAACGCCATAACATACGTGTATTATGGTGCATTACCTGCCTTTCGTTACTACATACGGTTATATGGATTAGAATCAAACTATCCATTACCGCCAACCTGGTATTCCAGTTGTTGGGCCCAAACATCGGATGAGTATTGCTCATCTAACGGTGTTTTTTACGGCGAGTGGTTTCGATCATTTTCACCGGAAGAAAAACGTTTATCTATTCAAAGAACTCTGGGACATATGCCTGAACAGTTCTGGCTAATTTTCTCACATGTATCCGGCAATGAAGATGAAGTAATACTGCGAGGTCTCTCGGAGACGTACACTGTCATCTTTAGTTGTGAAAAAGTGAATGCTTCGGCATATTTACTCAATCAACGGTAACACATGATGCCTTCTTTAACCCAAAGGGGTTATTGTATCTGCTGCATTCTTACAGTAAAATATAGTTAACCATATCATTTCAAAGGAGGTAGTCCTATGAAGAAGTTAGCAGTATTAGGTTTGGCTGTCGCCACGCTGGTCAGCCTTGTTCCCATTGTCCTGGCACAAGATGCCGCCGATGGGCCATGGAATACACTTATCATCGTTGCTTGTCCGGGAAGTAGCCCGTGCACTTACTCCATCACGGCGTACAACGGGGATGGCTCCGAGGCTGGCACCTACACCCCGACTTCCGCGCTCTCTGCCCACGGATCGACCGAAATCGCGATTTCGGCGGTTGTCGGTAGTGGCGGTGCCTGGAACGGTAGTGCCATCGTTTCCTCGGACAACGAGGTAGCCGCTACTGCGGTGATGTATGTGGACAACAGCATTGACCGCGAGATCTACTCATCGTACACTGGAGGGGCGACCGAGGCTTATTTCGCGACCACACTTGGCCACATCTGGGGACAGAACCACGTGATTGCTATCCAGAACATCACATCGTCCCCTGTCACCGGCAACATTTACTACTATGCAGCCGGTGAGACAACTCCTACGGCCACGTTTCCCTTCTCGCTGAACGGGTACGGCTCGATCGCTGTTGACACGTCGGCCAGTGCTCCGGATGGCCCTGGTCTGACAGGTTTCAGCGGCTCCACAAAGATCACTGCCTCGGGCGATATTGTCGCGGCGATTCACGGTCCAAACTACTCAGGACAGGATGCGGTTGCCTTTGAGCACTCCCTGCCTGGCAACACCACCCTCTATTTCCCAACTGCTCTGGGT
>QMOC01000484.1 GCA_003648085.1 Chloroflexota bacterium | reverse complement strand
CTGTACAAGAACGCCGGTAACATCCAGGCCTGGTACAACGAACCTAACAAGGTGCCAGAGACATGGGCAGGGAAGATGGTCATCAGTCCGAAGGAACCATCTGCACCCTGGGAGCAGGTTGGGGAGATCGTCATCGTTGGGGTGGTGAACCGTGAATTTCCGGAGTGGTTTCCAGTGGGCTTGCCAATTGGGTCCGAAGCGCGCCTGAGCACACCTGATGCCGTTGTCCACATTGACGTGAAAACGCACAAGGAGGGCGACCCCGATTTGGACCATACCCAAGACGTGCGACCGGAGCAGATTAGCACCGATGAGGAGGAGAACTACGTGCAAAACAGTCGGGGGCAACTGGGCGATTCTCCACCCAAGTTGCCCCCCTACTACGTGTTCGGTCCCAACCTATTGAAGGTAACGATTTCTGCCTTTGTGATCTGTGCATATCAGTTTGACGAAACTGACCGCTATCAGTATCTCACGCGCTTGCAACTCTTCACGGTGCCGAACGGCATTCTCCGGGCCGTCTACGATTACACCGATATCTTCCGGGCCGGCAAAGACGGTCGCAAAGGGCATCGTTATCGGATCAACCTGCCCGCCCTGGCCCGTCACGAATCCTGGCGTTGGCGCGAGATACGCTACCTTGCTCAAGGCTTCGAGGTGACGCGCTGAAGGGATTAGCGCCCCTCTATTATGCTTGTAGCCAGTTCGATGATCTTGCTTTCCTCTTCTGCAATGAGGCTTTTCAATTCCTTGATGCGCCGGCGGTGCGCCTTGAAGGCGGCTCCCAAACGCCGATGATCCTCCGGGATAGGGATTTGCAGACGGCGCAGGTCTTTCTCGGCGATGCGTCCTGACATTTCGCCGGTAGAGTAGATGGTCATCAACTTGAGGAACTGAGGTGAGCGTAGAATCTCGACCACATAATCCCGGTCATAGCCTTCGCGCAGCCGTAGTACCGAGAACTCGCTTATGGCAAGTGCTCCGTCCAATTCGGGTGGCACGACGACGATGGCACCACGATAGGCCCGCCTGCGGCTGATCAGAATATCGCCCGCTTGCAGCCGCTTAAGCGAGGTGTAACTGCTGTCGCGGCCTTTGATACGCTTCGGGGTAATGGTCAGCGTGACCGGATCAACACAACTGGTCTCCACCAGATTGATCTCCCGATCCGGACTGAGGCGAGGATTGACTTTTTCGGTGTAGAACGAGCCGATGTCAGATAAACTGACCAGCCTGTACCTGGGATTGTGGCGGAAGAAACTTACCACCTGCCGGTGCTCGGAGACGTAGAATTTAGCATCGAGGCGGTCTTCAATCTCACCAATGGACACCAGGTAGCGCGGGGCTCGCTGCTGATATTCAACGAGGGTCTGAGGGAAGTCGTTGAGAGCGCTGGGCCGACCTGTAGATGTAAAACCGATGTTTTCAACGCGCTTCATAAAAACCTTGTAATCGCTGGGCACCTGGGCCACCTTGCGGAGGAAAAGCAGGCTGCCTCGTACGCTGGTGCCGGAGGGAATGAAGGCCCAATCGGGCAACTCGATTACGGCTAAGACTTGGGTATGTCTCCGGATGTAGTCACGCACGTGAGCGAGATTGCGATTGGTCAGGATGCCCTGTGGAATGACGATAGCCGCCACACCGTTTTCCCGCAGCACCTGGATGATACGTTCGATGAACAACACCTCGCGGGTCACGGCGGCGGTGCGGCCATGGTTTTGCCCCAACTCAAATCTGGACAGGACGGAGGGGTCCTTCTCGTATCCGGCAAAAGGAGGATTGGCAAACACGATATCTATCGTGCCTGTGTTCACCAACGCTGTCAGGCGCTTGTCACCCGCCTCGTCGGTCTTCAGCGCGTTGACGGTGAAGATATTGCTGTAATCCAGGCCATGCATCAACAGATTGAGCCGCGCCACGCGGGCTGTGCGCTCGTTGATCTCGGTGCCGATGAGACACCGGCGGCTGTAATCCCTGAGGCGGTGGTCAATTTCCTGGGCGGACAATTGGGGTTGTGCTTGCCGAATCTGCTCCCTGATGATTCTGGCGCACATGATCAGAAATCCGCCCGAACCACAGGCAGGGTCGTATACTACTTTCTGTTCATCAATGCCTACGAGCCTGACCATGAACTCGATGATACTGCGATGGGTGAAGAATTGGCCCAATTCGCCGCGAAAGGTGTTACCGATGATGTGCTCGTATATTGTGCCCTTGACATCGGCACCTTGCACCTCCGACGTTGTTGCCAGCAGACTGTAGTTCTGCAACTGCTTGAAGACTTCATAGATGGACAAATCGTCAACGTTGATTGTATCGCCGTCGGTGAATATGCGCCCGAAGTCCGCACTCTGGTTCGCCTGGTCAAATAGCCAGCGTATTCTAGCCGCGAATTGGTCGAGCGATTCGCCCCGCTGGATGGCTGTACGGATGCCCATCATCGTTACTTCGTCATACAATTTGACGAAAAGAAGTTTGCTGAACTCGTCGAAGGCCTGGGCGGGATCGAAGCCGTGACGCTCCCACAGGACGTTATGACATCGTTGAACGACTTTTTGAAGTTCGTACTCGTTGGCGAAGCGGTAAGTTGGCATTGTGTGATCCTTTCCACATTTGAAAGCCTTTATGGCTATATATTAGCCTATATGGCTAATAGTGTCAAATTGAGAAGCATCCGGGGAGGAGACCAATGAGGAGATTTGTTCTGTTATCCTTGGCGCTGCTGGCCCTCGCTGCCTGCGGGCCTAAGCCGACGCCCACGGCCGCGCCGACTGAGGAACCGATCGTCGAGCAGCCAACCCATACCCCACCTCCCACTCCATCGCCCGCTGAGG
>QMOC01000483.1 GCA_003648085.1 Chloroflexota bacterium | reverse complement strand
TTTGATGAACCACAAACTTTGGCAAATCGCTTTGGTCACCTCGCTGACGCTTCTGGCGCTGAGCGTGGTCGTGGTTGTGGCCAGAGAGCCCGACCCACAGGATGAAATCAGCCTGCAAGACTCCTCTGGTGCGACAGAGGTGGCCCAGTACACCTATAACACCGTCATCACCGTCACCAGCGGCACCGATCCCGACGACAGCAAGAGTTACACCTGTTATACCTGGGGAGTGACCCAAACCACCTGCACCCTGCGCCGCGCCATCGTCGAGTCGAGGCTTGTACCCACCGACAAGCGCCCGGTCCTGATCCGCTTCGACATCCCCCAGGATGCAGCCGAGGGCTACGACAGCAGCCTGGGGGTCTGGGAGATCGAAGTGTACAACACGACCGACCTCTACGCCTTCAGACGCCTGAAAGGGCAGGTCATCATTGACGGGGATACCCAACCCGGCGGGCGCAGCGACGGCCCGAAGATCATCGTCATCGGGCCGGGGACGGGGCAGAAAACCGGGCTTGTCGTGGGAGACGTGGCGGGGGACGATGAGATCATCATTCGCGGGCTAGGGATGCAGAACTTCGGCACCCACCTCTATGTGAACACCGACTACAATCTCATTGAGGAGTGCTGGTTCGGCCTCTCCAGCGATGGCACCACGCTCACCTCCGGCGACGATACCGATCCCGAGGACGGCAGTGCGATAGCGCTGACGTCCGGCGCCGATCACAACATTATCCGCAACAACAAGTTCGCCGGCTTCTTTAGCGCGGCGGCGGCGATTCGGGGCAATGACAACGAATTCACCGGCAACTGGATCGGGATGCGCGCCGACGGCACGGTGCCTATCCCACCCCAGTTCGACAAGCACCCCTGCACGGGCAACGCCTGGGCCGGCGGGAGTGGCATCACCGTCGAGGGGGACGATCACCACATCGGCGGCCCCGACGCGGCCGACGGCAACCGCTTCGCCGGCCTCTACCTGGACATATTCGGGGAGTCCGAGCAACCCTTCGCCATTCAATTCACCGGCTCCAACAGCGACGTTCTCGTCCAGAACAACGTCATCGGCCTGGATGCCGATGACGACACGGTGGGCGTCTGTGGGCGGGGGATCAAACTCAGCAACGGCCCCGAAGGCACGCAGGTCATCAGCAACACCATCGTCGAACCCGGCCTCAGCGCCATCCTCATGAATCACTGGACGCTCAACGGCAACACGCTGCGGGGGAACATCATCATACGGGAGGAGCAGTGGCCGGGGCCGCAAGGGGAGAACGCAGCGCCAGAGGGCGCCATCGCTTATGGTCAGGAGGTGCCGGACGAACTGCGCAACTTCAAGCCGGCCCAGATCACAGAAGTTAACGGCACGACCGTCAGCGGCACCAGCGGCGAGGGGAGTGGGTGCCCCTACTGCGTCATCGAGGTGTTCCTGGACGACGTGGACGCCGTCACCGAGACGCTCCAATCGCTGGCGGTGGTGACCGCCACCGCCAGCGGCAATTGGAGTGCCACCCTGCCCGCTCCCCTGCAGGCGGGCCAGGGCCTGCGCACCATGAGCACAGTTCCAGACGACTGGACCATCACCGGCCTGGACGCAGGATCAACGTCCAACCTGTCGGAACTGTATGGAGCGGAGCGCAGGGTATTCCTGCCACTGCTCGTACGTAACTTCTAGGTAGGTAGAGCAGATAACTACTCGGCCGGTCTCAGATAGGGCGTTGGAGCGCATCCTTTGGGACGCATCGCATTGCTTTGTTGCTCTGAGCCCCGTCCTCGGGGCAACCGCAGGGGTTACCAGGCGTTGAAGCCTCCCCCGAGGACGTGGGCTGCGGGCAAGGCACAAATTGAAGCAGCGTTGAAGTGGGTTTACCTTTCAGACGATCCCGGGCTACATAGTCGAAGAGGAGATTGGCTTGGCCAGTATGAAAGCCCCCGGCGCTGACCCGGATATCGGCCCCCTCATCGTGTAGGGAGGATCAATGTCAAAATTAGTGGGCGAACTGTTCAGGTCTTGGTTTCGCGGCTGGCTGATCTACCTGGTTTCGGCGGCCATCGTCATCCCCCTGGGGTGTTTGCTCGTCTTCCTCCCCCTGGGGCTTGTCACCCGTTACGACGCCAGCATCTGGGTGCTGATTATACCGGCTGCCCTGTTCTTCTTGATCCTGGTCGGCGGCGGGTTCGGATTCCTGTTTTGGGCCATACGCCGACGGGCGGCCCAACTTGACGCCGCCTTCACCCCGCTGGGACTCACCGGTCGCAGGGAAATGCTCACCATGCGCTCCTACCACGGGGAGTTCCGGGGGCGGGAGGCGCACGTCCACTTTCGCCGTGGCCCGACCCTGGAGATATACCTCGGCACACCACTGCAAACCCGCCTGAGCGTGGACGAGCCGGACAGAGCAACGACGGCCCTCGCCGGCTGGGTCAACCGTCATCCACTGACGTTAGCCGACCCGGCCCTCGGCGGCCTGCGCGTCTTTGCCCTGGACGAAGCCTGGACGCGCTCCCTGCTCGCCGACCCCCGCACGCCGGGCCTGTTGCAGCGATTGATCAAATTCGAAGGGCCGTTCCTGGTGCGGCAGGTGCAGTTGATGCCGGGGAGCCTTGTGCTGCGCCTCCACTACACCAAGAGGGTGCTCGCGTTCGACGTTGAGGTTGAGCCGGAGCAGGCCCGGCAGTGGTTCGAGGATCTGGCCGCCTTGGCCGACGTCGCCGAGGCGTTGCCGCCGCCTCAGGTGACGGCCGAAGCCGGCGCTCTGGAACAAACCCTTCGCACGCGGCGCAGAGACATCTGGCGCTGGGCGCTCATCATCCTGTTCGGCGCGTTGTTCGGCATCCC
>QMOC01000482.1 GCA_003648085.1 Chloroflexota bacterium | reverse complement strand
CGACCCGGAGACGCTCAGCCCGACCTACAAACTGACCGTTGGGCTGCCTGGGCGCTCCAACGCCTTCGCTATCGCCCAGCGGCTGGGGCTGCCCCGCGACATCGTCGAGGCCGCACGCCGCATAGTCTCGCCGGTTGATCTGCGCACCGAGGACATGTTGACCGACATCCACCGCCTGCGCATCCAGGCAGCCCAGGCGCGCGACGAGGCCAATGCCGCCCGCGCCGAGGCCGAAAAACTGACCCGTGAACTGCGTGAGCGGCTGGCCGCCATTGAGCAGGAGCGTCGGGAGATCCTGGAGCAGGCCCGCGAGGAGGCGGCAGCGGAACTAGAGGCGCTACGGGCCGAGGTGCGTCGTCTGCGACGCCGCTTGCAGGCTGCCGCCGCGCCGTTGGAGGACACGGCCGCGATTGAGGAGGCTGTTGAAAGGCTGGAAGCCCGGTTACCGGAGCCTGAGCCGGCAGAACCCCTCCCTATGCCCGGCGTGAGCCAGCGTCCCATTCGTCCAGGCGACACCGTGCGGGTGCGCCCGTTAGGTGCGCAAGGGCGCGTTCTCGAGATACATGGCGAGGAGGCGGAGGTGCAGGTGGGGCGGATGCGCACCCGCGTGGGCCTGGCGGCCCTGGAACCGCTCGCCGCCGCCCCCCCTCCCCTCGCAGAGGAAGGGACCATCCACATCCGTGTTGCCCCTTCCCCTGGGGTGCAGATCGAGGTGCGGGGCTACACCGTCGAGGACGCGCTGGAGCGGGTGGACCGCCATCTGGATGCTGCGTTTCGGGCCGGGTTGCCGTGGGTGCGCATCATCCACGGCAAGGGCACCGGTACATTGCGCCGGGCCGTGCGCGAGTTTCTGGCCGACCACCCCCTCGTCAGCAGTTACGAGCCCGGCAGCGATAGGGAGGGCGGCGAGGGTGTCACCATCGCTAAATTGGTGTGAGGCTTAGCACTACAGATGGGGTCTATAGGAGGAAACGCACAAGATGAGGCTCAAAAAACTTCTGATGGGCACGTTGTTTCTCGCGTTGTTCGTCCTGGCGGGCTGCGTGCCGCCGCCCACGCCCGTCCCCACCCCGACGGCTACGCCTGCACCGGTCACCCCGCTAGTCATCAGTGAGGTACAGACGGGCGCAACCGGCAACAACAACCTGGAGTTCATCGAACTTTACAACGCGACCGCCGAACCGCTCGACCTCGCAGGCTATCAACTGGTCTACCGGCTGGCGGCGAGCCGCGAGGATATGCCCGTCTACGCCTGGACCGAGCGCACCCTCGTCCCGGCCCACGGCCACTACTTGCTGGTGCGCGTGGGGCAGGAGGTCGGCGTCGTGCCCGATGCCGAGTTCGACCAGCCCATCAACACCAAAGGCGGCGGCCTGGCGCTGTTGGATCCCGACGGCGACGTCGTGGACAGCGTCGGGTGGGGCAACGCGCCGGAGGTATTCACCGAGGGCAGCCCGGCTCCCGTGCCCGAAAACGACACCTCCATCGAGCGGTTGCCCGGCGGCGAGGAGGGCAACTTCACCGACACCGATGATAACTCCGCCGATTTCGTCGTCAACTCCGCGCCCAACCCCCAGAACGTCGGCAGTCTGCCCACGCCGGTCGAGGCAGAGCGGTTTTTCATCACCCTCACCGCGCCCTCCACCGTCGAGCCGGGGACGCAGTTCGATTACCGGTTGGAGGCGACCAACCACACCGGCGTCACGACCCACGACGTGGTGATAGAGTTCACCGTGCCCCTCAGCCTGACCGTCGTCAGCGTCTCCGACGGAGGGCAGATTGCCAATTTGCCCAACGTGGTGAAGTGGAGTTTGCCGGAGATGGCCGACGGCGAGACGGCTTCCCGCCGCGTGACCGTCGAGACGCCGCTGACCTACGTCACGCTGGTGGCGCGAGAGTACAGCGTGGGGGCGGACGATTGGCCCGAGAAGGCACTGGGCGCGCCCGTGCGCACCCGCGTCGAGGGAGGCATCATCCCCATCGCGGCGGCTCGCACGCTGATGGGCGAACTGGTCACCGTCGAGGGGGTGGCCACGATGTACACCGGCGGCTTCTACGCCGGGACGAACAACGCCAAGTTCTACATCCAGGACGAAAGCGGCGGCATCCAGATACAATGCTTCGACGAGAACGGCACGCCGCCGGAGGTGGCGCTGGGCGACCGGGTGCGGGTCACCGGGGAGGTGGGGGTCTACCGCAACTCGATGCAGATCGTGCCGGTCAGCAACCCGGACGACGTCGTCATCCTGGGCCACGAGGAGCCGCCTGCGCCCCAGGAGGTCGCGATCGCGCAGGCAGCGGGCGACCCGGCGGTGCTGGGGAAACTGATCGCCGTCACCGGCCAGGCCACCCGCGTCGAGGAGTTCACCTACAGTTACGAGATAGACCTGGCCGACGATCAGGGCAACGTCGTGCTCGTCTACGTGGACAAACTGACCGGGATGGAACTGGAGATCGAGCAGGTCGAGGTCGGCCACCGCTATACCATCGCCGGCATCGGCGAGATGTACGACATCAAGTTTGAACTCAAGCCCCGCATCCCCGCCGACATTGCCGAGGTCTTCCCGCCCGTGCTGGCAATCGAGGCCGACGCTCCCCACAACGTCCTCCCCGGCGAGGTGCTGACCTACACCTTCACCGTCTTCAATCACACCGACGCACCCTTCACCGACGTGACCGTCACCAGCACGTTGCCGGCCGCAAACGCCGCGTTGGCCGCCATAGCCGACGGGGGCGAGCGGGAGGACGGCACGCTGCGCTGGGTCATCCCCACGCTGCCCGCCCACGAGAGTCGCAGCGTCCATTTCGCCGTCACCGCCACCGGTAGCGCGGGCACCATCGGTGTCCACGAAGT
>QMOC01000481.1 GCA_003648085.1 Chloroflexota bacterium | reverse complement strand
GCCGCTCGCTCTTTTTGGGCTTTGAGCCAACATGCACTGGGTAATCTGGAGCGGGCAGTCTGTCTCTCCACCCAGGCCGTCGCAGAACTGGAGGCCATGCCCGGCGGCGAGCACATTCAGGACATCTACCTGCATCACTGGCACATCCTACGGGCCGCAGGGCGGGGAGAGGAGGCCCGCGCCGCCCTGGAGAAAGCCTACCGCAGTGTCCAGGCGCAGGCCAAAACGCTGCCCGTCCGGCGGCCCGCAGAATGTGCCAGTGATGCAGGTAGATGTCTTGAATGTGCTCGCCGCCGGGCGTGGCCTCCAGTTCTGCGACGGCCTGGGTGGAGAGACAGACTGCCCGCTCCAGATTACCCAGTGCATGTTGGCTCAAAGCCCAAAAAGAGCGAGCGGCGGTGGCAAAATCGGTCTCTCCGGCCGCCTGGCAATCTTGCAGGGCCTGGGCAAAGTGCCGCTCTGCCCGGGCCGGATCCTCCCGCGCCCACCAGAGCATCCCCAACGCCAGGTGGACGATGCCGCTGACGTAGGGCGCGGCAATGGTCTGCGCGATTTGCTGAGCCTGTCGGATGGCACGCTCGGCGGCGTCTATGTCCCCCTGGTCCAGATAGAGCCTACCCTGGGTTACCAGCAACAGTGCTTCTGTGTGGGGAAAGTCTATCTGCCTGGCCTGGGCCAGCCCCTCTTCTACAGCCTCCTGTGCTTCCGCGTAGCGGCCAATCTCGTGGTAGATCCCCGAAAGGTTATCCATCGCCCCGATAACTCCACGCCGGTTACCGATCTGACGATAGATCTCCAGCCCCTGCTGCATGAGCGGGATAGCGCGGCCATAATCCCGCAATGTCCAATAGACAAGGCCCAAGTTGCTCAGTTCCACGGCCTCGTTTTGTTTGTGGCCGATCTGCCGGATCTGCTCTAGGCTGGCCTGGTGATAACGGATGCAGGTGCGATGGTGAGCCCGCCGGTAGGCCAGACGGGCCAACAGGGCGTATGCCCGCGCCAGGGTCAACGGGGCGTCGGCCGCCTGTGCTACGGTCACTGCCTGGTGGCCCTGCGCCTCAGCATCGTCAATATCCCCCGTCTGCTCGTAGACTTGGGCCAGGTAAATCTGCACCTCCGCGACCTGAGCAGATGTTTCATCTATGGCTTCCCAGGTTGCCAGTGATTGCCGAAGTGCTTTCTCTGCCTCCCGGTAATTCCCGCTGCGATGGTAAGCCTGACCAATGTTGCGCAGCGCGATGGCTGCCTGGCGCGGCAAGTTGTGTTCCTGCGCCAAAGCCAGCGCTGCTTGGGCCGCCTGGAGAGCCTTCTCGTATTCGTCCTGAGCGTTGCAGAGGAAATACGATTGCTGATTGAGCGCCTCGGCGCGGCGTTCCGGGTCGGACAGTCGAGCCGCCAGTTGCAGCAGCGCCTCAATGTCGGCCTTTTCCTGATCAATGTCCCCTTTCATCCAGGCCAGTTCACGCCGGGCAGCCCGGGCCTGAAAGGCCAGGTCGGCTGCTTGCTGCTCTGGGAAAGGCCGGTGCGTGTCCAGAATCTCCAGGGCGTAGGTGTAATGCTCCCAAGCCGCATGGGGGGCGTGCATGGCCTGGGCCTGCCGACCGGCCTTTAGATTGTATATCACTGCTCGATCCCACACCTCTCCCTGGCTGAAGTGATAGGCCAGCGCTTCAACCCGCTCGGGATGCAGCCTCTCCAGCACGGCCCCGGCCTGCCGGTGCAATTGGCGCCGGCGCTCCGCGGCGATGGACTGATAAAGGGTCTCCCGGATGCGGTCGTGCTCAAAACGGTAACAGGTCTCGGTCTCAACCAGGAAGCCCCGACGCTTCAGTTTCTCCAGTGCCGGAAGCAAAACAGCCTGTTCCGCAGCGGACTGGAAGAGGGTGGGGAAATCGGCCTCCTCCCCCAATACGGCCACCAACTCCAATACCGCCCGTTCTGAGGACGAGAGCCGGGCCAGTCGCCCGCCGACGACGGCCTGGAGTGAGGCAAGAGGCGGTAGGGGAGTGTCGGGCGCGGGAAAACGCCAGGAGCCATCGCTTGTGCGGGCCAGCGTCCCTTGTTCGAGGAGTGACTTGAGCGTCTCGACCAGGAACAGGGCGTTGCCGCCTGTTGCGGACCACAGCCATCTGGCGAAGTGGGCAACCTTTTCCGTGATGCCCAACGCCCGCCCGACCAACGCGGCGGTTTCCTTCGGGGCGAAGGGAAGCAGGTGCACCCGCTGGATGGGCGATGCTCGGTCTATAGCCTCCAGTGTTTCCCAGACGGAAGCCCGCTCGCGGGCCTCAATGCTGCGGCAGGTGAGCAAGATCAGCAGACGGCTTGGACGCAGGCGGGCGACCAGGTAGGGCAGCGCGGAAAGCGTAGCATCGTCGGCCCAATGCAGGTCCTCCAGGATCAAGACCAGGGGCGCAATCGTCGCCAGCCCGTCCAGGCAGCGGGCCAGCCCCTCCCACATCCGCTCCCGTTCGCGCTGTGGCTCCAAGGCAGGCAGCGCCGGAAGGTCCGGGAGATGGTCGGCGATGGAGGGCAGAAGAGGAACGACGGCGCTCAGCCAGAGCGGCTCCACCAGCGTGGACAGTTGAGAGACGCGCATGGTGGTCAGCAGCGGGGTCAGCGCGTCGGTCAGTGGTCGGTAAGGGGGAGCATCGGGGACGGTCCTGCCCCACCCCACCAGCATTCCACGCCACCGTGCATCGGCAGCGATCTCCTCCACCAGGCGAGTTTTGCCCACCCCGGCGTCTCCTTCGACCAGCGCGACTCCACCATGGCCCTGGACCGCGGCCTGCACCATATCCAGCAGCGCGGCTCGTTCCCCAACACGCCCGATGAGGGGGAGATGGCCGATGTCACGCAACGCCGGCGGAGGG
>QMOC01000480.1 GCA_003648085.1 Chloroflexota bacterium | reverse complement strand
TATAGGTGATAATCTTGCTGTTGCCTACCTCGTTCCGCTGGTGGTGCTCCATGATGTAGGAGGTCATATTCCACTCGGACTCGTCGGCGTAGGTGCGGATGGTCTCCAGGGACGGAAGCGACTGAAAGCCAAATTCGCTCACGAAGCGGGAGTTGTGTTCCCGGTACGCCTCAAAGGGGCGATTACATGCCACACCTCCCAGTTGTGCGTGTCTCCAGCCTGGACACCGTTGGGATCCTCAAAAGGGGTGTTCGATGATGGAGAACTGGGCCAGTAAGGATGGTCTGGGTCCTCAGCAGCGCATATCTCGGGCAGGAGGTGGTGGAACATGCGGTCGTAGGCCTCTTTGAAGCGCCGGTATTTCGGATCGTTCCACCCCCAGGCGACCCATCCCCACTCCATCTCGTTGTTGCCACACCACAGCGCCAGGCTGGCGCGGTGGCGCAGGCGGCGGACGTTCTCCACCGCCTCGACGCGCACGTTCTCGAAGAACGCTTCGTCGTCGGGGTACATGCTGCAGGAGAAGATGAAATCCTGCCAGACCAGGATGCCGTACCGGTCGCAGAGGTCGTAGAAACGGTCTTCTTCGTAAAAGCCACCACCCCACACGCGCAGCATGTTCATATGCGCACTCGCCGCACTATTGATGAGGTGCTCCAGGTGGGCGTCGCTGACGCGGGTGGGGAAGGAGTCGGCAGGGATCCAGTTGGCTCCCTTGGCGAAGATGGGCACGCCGTTGACGACGAAGGTGAACGAGGTGCCAAATTCGTCAGGCTCCTGGCGCAGTTCCAGTGTGCGCAGGCCCAGTTGGAAGGTGCGCCGGTCGCAAAGAGTTTCCCCCTGATGGAGCGCAACTTCGACGGCGTAGAGGGGCTGCGCGCCGTAGCCGTTGGGCCACCAGAGTTGCGGGTCGCTGACCTCGACTGCCAGGGGGGCAGTGGTCGCATCGCCTTTCAGCACCACTTCGACTTCCTGTGTTCGTCCGTCGGGCGCGGTGAGGCGCAGGACGGCCTTCAGGTCGGCCTCCGCCCAGCGCTCGATGGTCACGTCGGCGCTGACGGTGACCCGGCCGTCGGTGTGGTGCTGCCGCAGGTGGACATCGTCCAGGCGAGCGGCAGAATACCCCTCCAGGCGGATGTCCTGCCAGATGCCGATGGGCGGAAGTTGCGGGCCCCAGTCCCACCCGAACTGGCAGGGGGCCTTGCGCAAATAAGGACCGCCGGGGATGGACTGGGATGGGCACACCAGCGGCTGCTCGGCCTGCCGAGCGCGAATATAGGTCACCGGCGCGGGGAAGAAGATGCGCAGTTCGTTCTCACCCTCGACCAGCAGCGGTGTGACGTCCCAGCGATAGCGACGGAACATGTTCTCCGCGTGTCCCAACGGCTGGCCGTTGAGGGTAACGTCGGCCAGCGTATCCAGCCCGTCGCAGACCAGGAAGACCCGCTCCTCGGCCGGCAAGTCGGGGGTGGCCTGGAAGGTAAGCCGGTATTCCCAGTCGCGCTCGGCGACCCACTGCACGCGCAGTTCGTTATCCGCGACGAAGGGGTCGGGGATACGGCCCAGGGCCAACAGGTCGGTGTGGACGGAACCGGGCACCTGAGCAGGCAGCCATTCGTCGGTCCCGGCCTCTCGGAACTGCCATTTGCCGGTCAGTGATCGGATGAACATCGTCGTTTTTCTCCCTGCTGTTATCACTTGGTGGTCTACCGCCGCATAAACCGCCGCTCCAGTTCCTCGACGGTCAGCAGGACGAAGGCCGGGCGGCCGTGGGGGCAGGTGGCGGGTGACCAGGATGCCATCAAGTCATCCAACAGCGCCTGCATCTGCTCTCGTGTGAGGAAGTCGCCTGCCTTGACCGCCGCGGTGCAGGCAGCCTTCATCGCCAGCCGCTCCCGCACCGCCTCGGGGTCCAGCCTCCGGCAGCGGGGCAGTTCCTCCAGCAGCGCGTCCAGCAGCACTCGTGGCTCCTGCTCCGCCAGCGGGACCGGTAGACTGCGCACCAGGAAGGCGTGCCCGCCGAAGGGCTCCACCTCCATCCCCAGGTCGGCCAGCGGCCCCAGGTAGGGCTCCAGCAATTCTGCCTCGCGGGCGGTCAGTTCCACCCGCACCGGCGGGCTCAGCGGTCGGCCGCCCTCCCCACCCACCAGCCGCTCGAACAGCACCTGCTCGTGGGCGGCGTGTTGATCCACGATGACCAGCCCCTCCCACCCCCGGGCGACGATGTAGGCGTTGCGGAGTTGCCCCAGCGGCTCCAGGCCCCCGGCGACGTACTCGGCCCGCGCCTCTCGCACCACCCCAGGCTCGACCGGCACCCCGGCGAAGGGCCACTCCAGCGCGGGAAATTCCCCCTCCTGGCGGGGGTAGGGGGCCAGCGCTGCCTCCACCGCCCGCGTTACTGCCCCGTAGACCGACCGCTCCTGGCTCAGGCGCACCTCCGCCTTGCGCGGATGGACGTTGACGTCCACCAGGTGGGGGTCCAGCCGGATGTGGATCACTGCCAGGGGGCGGCGCTGGGGCGGCAGCCGGCCGGCGTAGGGCCGCTCCAGCATCACCGCCAGGAGGCCGGAGCGGACCGGCCGCCCGTTGACGAAAAAGAACTGTCCCCGCCGGTCCCGCCGCCCGATGGTGGGCGTGCTCGCGTAGCCCCAGACGCGCAGGTCGGCTGCCTCCCAGGCCACCTCCACCATCTCGGCGGCCACCTCCCGGCCCAGGGCAGTGCCGATGCGCTCCAAGGGGGTGGCCGGTGGCGCTACGTAGGTCTCCCGCCCGCCGACGACCAGGCGGAAGGCGACGGCGGGGTAGGCCAGCGAGTAGCGGATCACCGTCTGGCGCACCAGTTCCCCCTCCCGCATCGGGGACTTGAGGAAC
>QMOC01000479.1 GCA_003648085.1 Chloroflexota bacterium | reverse complement strand
GTCGTGCTCACCGGCGCGATGCGGGCCGCTTCCGATGTGGGGTATGAGGGCCAGGCCAATCTACTGGCCGCCGTGCGCGTCGCGGCAGCGCCACAGACGCGGGGCCTGGGCGCGGTCGTCGTTTTCAACGACGAGATCCACGCTGCGCGGTACGTCACTAAGATGCACACGCTTAGCACGGCAACTTTCCAATCGCCAGGCTGGGGGCCGATGGGCCGGGTGGAAGGGGACGCCGTCATCGTCGAGCGTCGGCCGGAGCGGCACGTGCTCCCCTGGCGTGGCCTGGAGCCGAACGTGGTGCTTCTAAAACTGGCGGTGGGTATGGAGGCCGATCTGCTGGAGAGCGCACTGGCGCGACCCGTTCGAGGCGTGGTCATTGAGGCGCTGGGAGGCGGGCGTGTGCCCCCCTGGTGGCTGCCTGCCATCGAGCGGGCGCAGGCGCAGGGAGTGTCGGTCGTCATCGCCAGCCGTTGTCCCTCCGGGCGGGTGTGGGACGCCTACGGCTATCCGGGTGCGTACCACTCCCTGGCCGACCTGGGTTGCCTGTTTGCCGAAGGGCTGAACGGTCAGAAGGCGCGTATCAAGTTGATGGTCGTGCTGGCGGCTGCACAAGGGGCTGATGAAGTGGCAGAGTTGTGGAGGGAGGTGTAGCACTGGACACATTGGAACTGGCTCGCCGCATTGTGGAGGTGATCGCCGACAAGAAAGGCGAAGACGTGTTGCTGCTCGATATTCGGGAAGTCTCTATCCTGGCTGACTATTTTGTGATCGGCAGTACCACCAGCGAGCGGCAGGCAAGGGCCATTATCGAGGACATCAAGCGGGAGACCAGGCAATCATTCGACATCAGGCCGCTGCACGTCGAGGGGGAACCTGCCACCGGATGGGTTTTGATGGATTACGGCGGTGTTGTCGTTCATCTGTTCGCGCCGGAGATGCGGGCTTATTACGACCTGGAAGGGCTGTGGCGGGAGGGGCGCATCGTGGTGCGGATGCTGTGACTATCTACTCAAATATCCAGCGGTCGGTGTCACGCTCGTAGGAGAGGATCTCATCCTCGGTGAAGAAAAGCGGCACCTCGAAGGCCGCTGTCTCCGGCCCGTCGGATCCGTGCACCAGGTTGCGCCCGATCTCCAGGCCGAAGTCGGCGCGGATGGTACCCGGGGCTGCCTCGGCTGGATTGGTCGCCCCCATCGTGCGCCGCACGATTTCGATGGCGTCATTCCCTTCCAGCACCATCACCACAACCGGACTGGAGGTGATGTAACGGATCAGCGGCTCGTAGAAAGGTTTCCCCTCATGAACTGCGTAATGGCGTCGGGCCAGCGGTTCATCAATCTGCATCAGTTTCAGCGCTGCAATGCGCAGTCCCCGCCGCTCGAAGCGGGCGATAATTTCTCCGATGAGCCCACGCTGCACGGCGTCGGGCTTGATGATGACCAGCGTGCGTTCCAAGATCCCTCCTTACATTAATTGGCGCGGCAAAACTCGACGGAGGCCCCGTTTCATCGGGGTTTTCCCGGCTGAAGCCGGGCCTCCGGCTCTGTTTTGCACCGAGTACTAATCTATCAAAACTCGACGGAGGCCCCGATTCATCGGGGTTTTCCCGGCTGAAGCCGGGCCTCCGACCCCGCTTTGCACCGAAACTATAGGGTTTCCAATGCCTGACGGTAGATATTCAAGGCTTCCTGCAACCGCCCGTCCTTCATATAGGCATCACCCAGTACCCGTTGCGTGCTGGCGTCGGGCTGTTGCTCCACGTGCTCTTCCAGGTCTGCGATCACGCTGTCCAGGAACTTGCCGGCGCGGATCACACGGGTATAAGCCTCCAGTGCCTCCCCTTGTTCACCGGCCTGCCACAGCGCCCGCGCCAGCGACAGCCAAGCCTCGTAATCGCGTGGATGTTCCTTCAGGTAGGCCCGTTCGGCGGCGAAAGGCTCGGCAGGGACCTCGACAGTTGGGGCTTCGGGTGGTGCTACGGCCTCCTCGAGTGGCCCTGCTATCTCCATCTCGGGCACGCCCGGCACCTCCTCGATCACCGGGGCCGGGGCGACTTCCTCCTCCAGCGGGACCTCCAGGGCAGCCCCCCAGCGTGCCTCCTCTGTGGATGGTGCCACCTCTGACGCAGCAACTTCTTCGGGTGACGGCCCTTCCTCCACTACCGTGATCTCGACCTTGGGCGGAACTTCTGCTTCTTCCGGGCGCGGCCACTCCGGCACTTCTGGTGGTGCGGCCTCTTCCACGGACGGGACCTCCTCCACTGCCGGGGCCTCGGCCGCGGGAGGTGCCTCCACCTCCCCCGGTGCTTCGGGAGGCGCAGCCTCTTCTACCGGCGGAGCCTCCACCTCGCCGAAGGCGGTCCAGCCGAAGGCCGGTTCCACGGGCGGGGCTTCCTCGACCGGTAGGGCTACCGCTTCCTCCGGTACGGCCTCTTCTGGGGGGGCGACTGTGGGCCTGGGGCGGCCCATAATCTCGGCCATGCGAGCCTCTGCCTCCGCTTCGACCTGGGCACGTAGTTCTTCCTCTTTGCCTGCCACCAGTTGCTCCAACCAGGCCAGCGCCTCATCGCCGGAGGGCATCCCCTCGCCCTCCAGCCAGGCTGGCAAGGGGACTTCTCCCTCTGCCGCTGGGGCCTCCTCCATTGCCGGAGCCTCGACCACGGGTGGGGTCTCCATCTCTTTCGGTGCTTCAGGAGGTGCGATCTCTTCTACGGATGGGGCTTCCTCTACGGATGGGGCTTCCTCCACTACCGGGGCCTCCACCTCCGGCGGTGCGATCTCTCGCAGCCACTCTGGGATCTCAGCAGGAGCAGGCGTGGGCTCTGCCGGTGCCGCTTCTTCCGGTGCTTGCGCTTCCTCAGCGAACTGCTCGCGGAGACCGG
>QMOC01000478.1 GCA_003648085.1 Chloroflexota bacterium | reverse complement strand
TCTGCCCGGTCGGCGTGCTCCTGGGCCGAAATGGTTGGACCAGGCGTGGACACAGCAGCAGGCTCTGCCGTTGCCGTCGGCGTGGCCGTGGAACGAGAGGTTGGCGTCGTCGCCGCCACTGCCTCCGTCGGTGTCGCCGTCCTCTCCACAACCCGCACCACCTCCAGTTGTCCGCCGCTAATCTGGACGCGGATCGGCACTCGGCTGAGGATGAGGAAGAGCGCGAGTAGGATGACGAGACCCAACCCTGCCCACATCGCCGCCCGCGCCCAACCAACCGGGAGGACCCTCCGCAGGCGGGCTACCGCCCTCTCGTCCGGTTCCGCTGCCACCTCCGCTACGGCGGGCTCGGTCCGCGCCGCCGCCTCCGCCGCCCGTACCGCCGCGTCCAGCGCCCGCACCATCTCCCCCGCCGTCTGGAAGCGGTCGGCGGGGTCCTTGGCCAGGGCCTTGAGGATGACCCGCTCCACCTCCTCCGGCAGGTCAGGCCGGATCGAACGGGGCAGCGGCAGTGGCTCGGTGATGTGCTTGATCACCACCGCCAGCGGCGTCTCTGCCTCGTAGGGCGGGCGTCCGGTCACCATCTCGTAGAGCATCACCCCCAGGCTGTAGATGTCGGCCTGGTGGTCCACCCGCTCTCCCCTCCCCTGCTCAGGGCTCATATAGGCGGGGGTGCCAATGCCGACGCCGGTCTCGGTCAACTGCACGGAGGCTTCGAGCATCTTTGCCAGGCCGAAGTCGGTGAGGAAGGCGTCACCTTCGGCGTCGAGGAGGACGTTGGAGGGTTTGACGTCGCGGTGGATGATCCCTATCCGATGAGCATAGTCCAGCGCGCTGCCCACCTGCCCGATGATGCGGTTGACCTCGGTGAAGGGAAGCGGCCTCTGGGCCATCCTGTCCTTGAGGGTGCCGGCCTCCAGGTAGCGCATCACCAGGTAGGGCCGTCCCTCGGCCTCGCCGTAGTCGTGGACGGGGAGGATGTGGGCATGTTCCAGTTGGGCCACCGCCCGGGCTTCGCGGCGGAAGCGGCGCAGGAAGGTCTCGTCCTGGGCGAAGTGAGCGGCGATGACCTTGACCGCCACGTAGCGCTCCATCGCCGGCTGGTAGGCTTTGTAGACCGTCGCCATTCCGCCGGTGCCGATCTGCTCCAGGATGCGATACGGCCCCAGGTGTTGTCCGATCAGGTTGTTCATCGCTCACCCCAGGTTGTTCATCCTTCATCTCCTACAGCGGATTGGGAAATAAGCGGATTCTCTTTCGTTCGTTCTGTTCCAAACGAGTCGGTTTACGGAGCAGCAGATACTCAAGGGTCCTTGAAATGCCTGTCCTTGAAATGCCTGGTTCACCGGGCGCTGCTCCGTAGCTGGGGTAGTTCACGCCCTGTGAGTAACCCCCGCAAGGGGGCTATCGAAACCGGGAACAACGGTTGGGCCCGCCGACGCTTGACTTCGATACGACTTCGCTCCGCTCGGCCTACTCAATCGGCACCTCGGCTTGTCGTCAAGCGAAACTGTCAGGTGGCTAGTAGTTCCTACAGACGGAAGGCAGGAAGATTCTGGCAGCGACTTGCCAGGCTGCGGTCCAGGTGCCAGAGCCTGAGCAGTACCCAATCCAGGGATCGTAGAAAGAATCACTCCAGGTGCCATTGGCTGAGGTTGCCGAGACAAAAGTGCCTGCGTAGACAGCACCTCCAGTAGAAATGGTGAAACTGCCGCCAGTTATGTTGAACGTGCCTGTGGAGGTGATTGTCTTCGTCGCCCACCCATAGGTACATGATAAGCGATACTTGATGTTGAATAGGCTCAGAGAGGTTCTACTGGCAGCAACCGTGAAATTGACAGGGTAGTCCTGGTTGGTAGTTCCTGACCAATCACCTGGCATCGGCGCGGAATCTACTGATAGAGGCTCCTGTGTTGGCGTCAGGGGCTTGGTGAATAGTTCGTCAGGAAGGGCATATGCACTTGGGGGTGATGATAAGGACAACGTCAAGCACAGAGTAGCAATCATACCAATAGCGGCACCAGTTCTTTTGCTCATTTTCTGCTCCTTTTCGATCTCCATCAATGCTTCAAGGAAAAGAGAATGTCGCAATACTCAGAATGCTTTTGGACTTCTGTTGCGCCACTATTCTACCACCCCAGAATAGACAGAAGGGCACAGAAATGTAACGTTTTTGTAACGATTTCAGGCCGCGATGGGGAGAGCAAAGGAGAAGGTGGTGCCATGTTCGGGTTCACTCTGCACCAGGATCTCGGCCCCGTGCTGGGCCAATATGGTGCGCACGATGGTCAGGCCCAGACCGGTGCCGGTGGCCGCCCGGCGGGCCTCGTCGCCGCGAAAGAGGGGGTCGAAGATGTGGGGAAGATCAGTTTGTGGAATGCCCATCCCAGTATCGTGAATCTCAACCCGCACCTGATCCTTGCCGGACATTAGCCGCACCGTGACCCACCCGCCTGAGGGAGTGTATTTCACTCCGTTGTCCAGCAGGTTGATGAACACCTGGCGCAACCGGTCGGCGTCACCCCGCACGCGGGGAAGCTCAGGGGCGGCCTGTAGCGTCAGTGTGACGCCCTTCTCCTCGGCGGACTGCCACAGGGCGGAGAGTGCCTCTTCTACCACCACCTGCAGGTTGACCGGTACCAGCGCCGACACGCCCAGATCCAGCCGCGAGAGGGTCAGCAGGTCCTCCACCAGCCGCGCCAGCCGCTCCACCTCGCCGGCGATGAACTGCTGCGAGCGACGCCACAGCCCCTCCTCCTCGATGGAGCAACTGGCCAGGATGTCGGTGTGGCCCATAATGGCCGTCAGCGGCGTGCGCAGTTCGTGGGCGATGGTGCGCATCAGGTGACGGTAGACCTCGGCGGCCACCCCGCTTCCCTCCCGCTCCTCC
>QMOC01000477.1 GCA_003648085.1 Chloroflexota bacterium | reverse complement strand
TCCGTACTCATCCTCAGTCCAGAGCCTGATAGCAATTTGCTCGATGAGAAAGGCAATCGAGATAAGATCCTCAACATCGGCAGATGCTGTTCGTTCGAAGCTATCTTCAATTTGAACCAGCAAACTGTCTCCCGATAGCGAGCGGCTCGCGTCTGCAAACCCGGAGGTCCCGAGAATCTCTTGAAGCTGTCTCAGAATGCCTGTGATGTATTCTTGACTAGCCACTTAAAGCCTCCACAGTAGCAGCCAATTCGTATGCGGCTTGTATTGCCTCCTCAAGATTGCCGAGCAAGAAGATGCAAAGCAGTACCTGATTGGGATTAAGTTTGTTGAGCGTTATTCCCTCCAGAGCGTCTTCATCCCAAGTTTGCTTGTCCCGGACTAACAAAGGGACAAATGCCTCAACGTAATGCGGATTGGCATAGCAATCCAAGAAGCGATAGATACGTTGCTCCAGCTCGTACTGTCCCTGCTCAAAAAGGCGTTCACTGACAAATCGAATAGCATTCCGCATTTTATTCTTGACTTCCGACTGCCCTTCGGCCACAAGTGACTCGATCTCCTCGAACACTTTCTTCACCCCATAACTCTTGTCCTTCGAAGTTTTCACTTCCGCAAAGACAACGGCATCTCTTTGATGATCTTCGTCATGTAATCGAAATGCAATGATGTCTATTCCAAAGGCTGCCCTCTCCCAGTTGGTCTTGAAGCGAAGCTTGAAAACAGGTATCGTAAGGCCAAAGATGTCCCGAAGCACTATGTGCCCGACCACTTCGCCAAAATCGCCAGTGCGCACCGAAAATGGGTTTTCTTCAGATGGAAACTTCTCTTCTAGAAGCTTTGTTACTCCAGAGAACCCTTCTCTCTCCAACACCATCGCCAAATACTTAGGATCAACGTAGGCCTCTCGTAGTGCTGCACCAGCATAGGCATGAAACTCCTGGCAACGATTGTCATCAACTTCTAAATCGCTATACTTTCGCAGTTTTCCCGAAACGCCAAGGTGGTAAGACCAAGGCGAAAGAGCGAGCTTTCGCCGAAATGGAAAGCCAAGAGCACCAAAAGGGGGTTGTAAGTCGATTTCAGGCCACAATCCGCAAGATGGCCTCTAACTTGGATTGGCTATCCTCCAAGTTCGGGATTTCGCCGGATTGGGAGGATAGAATGTGACCGACGACATAGCGTTGCAGTCTTTGCCGCAGGTACGCGAAGCTGGCGGGCGAAACACCTTTGGGTGCAGAAGGCAACCAGTCACCGGTAGCTTTGTCCAACTGAACCAGCCGATACAAGCAGAAGGCCAGGCAAGCCAGGTGGACGAAGCGATGGATGGCCGTCGCCAGATAGCATTGGTAATCGGCCAGGCCAAAATGCTCTTTCAAATCTCGAATGGCCAGTTCAATGGTGAACCTGGCGCCGTATATCTCAATGATCTGAGCTATGGAGAGGGCCAGGTCGGTGGAAAACAAGATAATGGGTTCTTTGAGCCCTTCCACGACCACCACTTTCACCTTCTGGCTGATGTCTCGCAACCAGACTTCCCGGCACACTGCCCGCACGGTGACCACTTTGCCATACAAGTGTACCGAGACCAACTCGCTGGGCAAGGCGGTCAATAACTGGGCGAGTTTCCACTTGCGGCCTCGTTTGGCGTCAGAGCGTTGGTCAGGGGTGGGATCATCCCAACCGACGGCGTCCCTGCGCAGGCGGCTGATGACGTGGATGCCCTTCTCCAGCAGGGGGTTGATGAAAGGGGCCTTGGCGAAGTAAGCATCCACCACGACCCGCAAGGCTGCTTGGTGGAGATACAGATGCAGTTGGAAGATTAAGGGCAGGACGCTATCCCAAATTGTGGCCAAGGTCGCTACGCCCTGGGGGTCAACGATGAACATGAAGGGGTTCAATTGACCGGAAATCAACTGCATCAACAACGGCAAGCAGAGAAACCGTTCCCACGACTGGCTGAAGGCAATCAATCCCAGGATAGCCCAGTGGTGTCCTCGGATACGTTCGCCCCGGTCGGCATTGCCACTATGATCTTTCCAGAACTGGACGCCAGGCATCTTGTGGCCGTTTTTGGCAATCAGCAGAGTATCTACTGCCGCCAGGTAGGCGCCGTGGACCTTCAGGCTGTCAGCCAGTTTGACCCGCAGGGTATCCAGCAGCGTGGCGAAGAGAGCGGTTGGATCCCAGCGGTTTTCGGCCAAGAAGCGTTCCCAACTGGCCAGGTGGCGTTCCACCCAGAAGCAGGTGTGAGCCACACGGCTCATCGTTTTACGACCACTGGTCAGCAGCAGACTCAGGATGTAGCCACTGAAGAAGACAAAGCTGGGCTTGTTAAAGTGCGGTCTAAAGAGCAATAAGTAAGCGAATAAGATTTCTGGGACAAGCGCTGCCATCGTCTGCCTCCGTGTGAAGACTTACCATATCTTCCCACAAAAGCCGTTTGATGGCAACTCTCATCCCTCAGAAATCCAAAAAACTGCAAAAGTATAGGTTATCTAACACCTCACACATTATCTCATCCCTCGTCGCTTCATAACTTATTGCCTCATCACTCAGTGCCTCGGTGCCTGTCTGGCGCCACCCGAATCGTCTTCTCCTGAGTGTAGGTCACCAGGCCACGACCAGCGCCCTTAATGGGACGCACGTAGCGCCGCTGGGTGTAATCCACTTCCACATGCGACGAACCCCGCGCCTGGGAGTAGTAGGCTGCCAACTGGGCCGCCTGTCGCAAGGTGGCCTCCGGCACCTCCCGCCCCCCGCTCTTGACGATGACGTGAGCGCCGGGCACGCCCCGCGCGTGCAGCCACAGATCATCAGGAGCGGCCCGCCGAAAGGTGACTTCATCATTCTGACGGCTGTTCCTGCCCACCAGGATGAGAAAGCCGTCTGG
>QMOC01000476.1 GCA_003648085.1 Chloroflexota bacterium | reverse complement strand
GTGTGTATTAAGGCTTGCCCCACCCAGGCGATGGCAGATTTCTATGCTGGAAAGAAGCTCCACGGCGACTGTTTCGCCTGCGGGGCTTGCATCGAAGCCTGCCCGGTGGAAGATGCACTCGGCTGGCGCACAGGGACTTGAGCGATGGACCAGACAATGGACAATCTGGCCCGTTGGCTCTCGATCCTGTTCGACAGTTCGGTGCTGGCCGTGCCGGTTTTCATAGACGTGGCCTGGGCCGAGACTGGCGCATCCCTGGCCGCGCTGACCTGGCTCTTTGGCCCGGTCTGGGCGATCACCTTTCTGGCGGTGCCGCTGGTCGGTTGGGCACGGGTGTATCGGCGGCGACACACCTGGGCGCAGGTGGTGGTCGGTGGTCTGGTGGGAGCGGCGGTGACGACGGCGGTACTGGCGGCGGTGTTGCGATGAAACGCCTCGACCACTTCGCCCTGTTCGCCCCTTTTTACGACCGGCTCTTCGCCACGCCGGAGCCTGATCTGATGCAGGAACTGCTGGCTCTGCCAACGGGATGGCTGTTGGATGTCGGCGGTGGTACCGGTCGGGTGTCTGGGACACTGGCTGGCCTGGCCGAGAGGATCGTCATCGCCGATACCTCAACCGCTATGCTACGTCAGGCGCAGAGGAAAGACAGTCTGCTCCCCACCCGCGCTTATGCTGAGCGCCTCCCCTTCCCGGACGGCAGTTTCGACCGCGTGCTGGTGGTGGACGCTTTTCACCATTTCTGCAACCAGGAGCAGGCGGCTGGTGAGTTGTTGCGTGTGCTGGCCCGGGGTGGTCGTTTAGTCGTGGCGGAGCCGAACATCGAGCATTGGCTGGTGAAGGTCATCGCGCTGGGGGAGCGGCTGGCGCTGATGGGCAGCCGTTTCTACCACGCAGAGGCTATGCGGGGCCTGTTCGAGGCCTGGGGAGGCCGGGTGACCACCTATGCTGACGACACCGCCACTGTCTGGGTGGTGGTGGATAGGTAAGTCGCTGCAGCTGAGCAGAGTTGCTTTGAGGGTTGCTGCTCACTCTCCCGCAGGCTTGGACGTCGAGTTTTGCCAGCCTGCGGGCGGGTAGTTGAGGAGGCATATATGGACAACGCGATTGAGGTGTACAACCTGACCAAGTACTACGGTGACCTGCTGGCCGTGGATCACATCTTCTTCGAGGTGCGGCAGGGGGAGGTCTTCGGCTTCCTGGGGCCCAACGGCGCCGGGAAGACGACGACCCAGCGCATGCTGACCACGCTGCTGGAGCCGACCGAGGGCCGCATCGTCATCCACGGCCGCGACCTGGCCCGCGACCCCTACCCGGTCAAGCGGCAGATGGGGTTGCTGCCGGAGGAGGCCACCGTCTACACCGAACTGACCGCCTGGGAGAACCTGATGTTCACCGCCACTCTTTACCGTGTCCCCCGCAGTGAGCGGGCGGCGCGGGCGCGGGAACTGCTGGAGACCTTCGGTCTGTGGGAGAAACGGGACGTGAAGGTGGAGAACTTCTCCAGGGGGATGCGCCGTCGTCTGAGCATCGCGATGGCCATCATTCACAAGCCGGCGCTGCTCTTCTTGGACGAGCCGACGCCGGGGCTGGATGCCCAGAGCGCCCGCGCCATCCGGGACCTGATCCGCCGGATGAACGCCGAGGGCACGACCATTTTCCTGACCACCCATCAGATCGAGGAGGCCAATCAACTCTGCGACCGGGTGGCGATCATCAACTATGGCCGCATCGCGGCGATTGATACGCCGGAGCGGTTGAAACAAGCCTTCCGGCGGGTGCAGTCGGTGGAGGTGGCGCTGGAGCCGGACGGCCAGACCCACGGCCAGGCGCTGACGGCGCTATCGGGGGTGACCACGGCGGTCAAGATGGGGGACAAGTGGCGGCTATACACCGAGGACCCGTCGGCGTTGCTGCCCCAGGTGATGGACTACGCCCGCTCGCACGACCTGCGGGTGGTCAGCCTGAGCACACTGGGGCCCAGCCTGGAGGACGTCTTCCTGGAGATCACGGGGCAGCAGGTGGGCACGGTGCGCCACGAGACGCAGGCAAGAGGCAGGATGCAAGGGGTAAGAGGCAGGAGAGGAGGTCGGAGATGAAAGACGGATGGTTGGGACGACTGAGAGACGAAGTGGCCCAGGCCTGGGCCGTGACGATCAAGGATATGAAAGTCTACTATCTCCGACCGGGGATGATTATGTTCGGTCTCTTGATGCCTTTCTTTATGTTCTTCTCCTTCTCAGTGCGGCGGGAGATGGCGGCAGCACAGGGAGTCGCCCGGCTGCTGGCATTGACCGTCTTTTTCACCGCCGCCGCCGCCGGGCCGTTCATCATCCCTCTGGAGCGGCGGCTGGGCACTTACGACCGGCTGCTGGCCGCGCCGATGTCACTTTTGACCCTGCTTTTGGGCAAGACGGCGGTGGGGGCCTTTTTCGCCATCGGCGTCTCGGCCCTGGCGCTGCTCGTCGGCGTGGTAGTCTTCGGGGCCAGCATCGCTCAGCCCTGGTTGCTGGTCGGAGGCGTGCTCCTGGGCTCGTTCTCCTTCTCCGCCCTGGGGCTGATCTTCGGCTCGATCCCCACCCGCAACCCCGGCGACGTGATGATGCCCAGCACGTTGCTGCGTTGGGGGCTGCTTTTTATCAGCGGCGTCTTCATCCCGCTGGAGGAGATGGGCGCGGTTGCGCGGGCAGTGGCCTACCTCTCACCCCTGACCTACGCCCAGGACCTGATGAACCACGCTGTGCTGGGGATAGGTCTGCTTAGCCCGTGGCTGGATATAACTGTGCTGCTGGTGAGCGGCGTTTTGTTCCTCGTACCTTCGATCTTGATGCACCGCCGGAGTCGGCGGCTGGGATATTGATCCGACTCAGAAAGAGGAGAACCCGCGCAGGACCAGGGG
>QMOC01000475.1 GCA_003648085.1 Chloroflexota bacterium | reverse complement strand
GAAAATCTCGGCCTGGTCACGGTAAGCACTGACCAGGATCACCCGCAGATCGGGCGCCAGGGCCTTGAGACGGGAGGTGCCCTCTATCCCGTTGATCCCCGGCAGCCTTACGTCTACCACGGCCAGGTCAGGTTGTAGGGCCTGCACCTGTCTCTCCGCTTCGGGGATGTCCTCTGCCTCGCCCACAACGGTCAACCCGGCGTAGGTCAGCAATCGGCGCAGTTGGCGGCGAAAGGCAGGTTGGTCGTCAACGATCAAGACGCGGGTCATAGCGTACTCCGTGTTGGGTGTTGCGTAGTGCCTGGGGAAATGAGACAGGCGATACGCTAATCAGTGTAACACAAAACAGCGCGGCTGTCATCGGGGCGGGGTACTGTTTTGCGGGGGAAGGGTCGGTACCGGAGTACCGTTTAATCCATTGATGTCCTGAAGTCCGCGTTCTTCACCACACGCACGGTCGTGCCCCGGCCGGGGGCCGATTCCACCGTCAGGGTGCCGCCGATGAGCGCGATCCGCTCCTGCATCCCGGCCAGGCCGAAGTGACCCTGCGCGGCCAGGTCGTGAAGATCGGCGGGGACGACGAAGCCCCGTCCATCGTCCCGGATGGTCAGGACCAGGCGAGAACACTCCCAGGTCAACTGGATGGTGACCAATCGGGCCTCTGCGTGGCGGGCGATGTTGGTCAATGCTTCCTGTACCACGCGGTAGAGGTTGACTGATACCTCCCCCGGCAGGGAGCGCAGCGTCGTATCGAGGGGCAACTCGAGGCGCACCTTCACGCCGCTTTGGGCTGACCAATCGTCGGCCAGTGCGCGGAGGGCGGCTCCCAGCCCCAGCGTGTCCAGCATCGGCGGGCGCAACTCGACGCACACCTGGCGCAAGTCGCTCAGCAACTGCCGCACTTGAGCCCGTATGTCCTTCAGGACCTCCACTGGTGGCGTAGGACAAGTTGCTAACTTGTCCAACTCAGCCACGAGCAAGCCCAGTTGCAGGTTCAGGCCCACCAGGGTCTGGATAGGGCCATCGTGCAGGTCGCGGGCCAGGCGTGCCCGTTCCTCCTCGCGGGAGCGGAGCAGTTGACGCTGGATGGCGCGGATCTCGTCCAGTTGGCGGCGCAGCGCCTCCACCAGGAGCACGTTGCTCAGGGCAGTCTCGGCCTGGCGGGCGAGGGTCTGGAGGATGCGGCGGTCGTCGGCGGTGAAATCGTCCCCGTCGAGGCGCGATCCCACGATCCACAGACCGTGCACCCGACCTCGGAAGGTGAGGGGGAATTGGGTGACTGGGTGACTGGGTGACTGGGTGGCTGGATGACTAGGAGATTGGTTCTGCTCTCCAATCCACAATTGGCCGGGGTGCAGTTGCATCAGTTCCGGCACCTGGTGGGTCAGAACATCGGTCAGTTGCTCCCGTTCGAGGGTGCGGGCGAGGGCGTCGCTGATCGTCTCCACCACGTCCGGATAGTCGTACCAGCCGCCGTAGAAGACGCGGTCCACTAGCCGCTGCGCCCGCGTTCGCAGCCAATCGAAAGATAGGCCCACCAGCAGCGTCAGCCCGGCGGCAACCATCATCTGAAGCAACAGATCACCCGCCAGGAAGCGATAGATCACCAGGAACAGCCCGAGGTAGAGGAGCAGAATCACTATCGAGAGGAGCACATAGACCAACGTGCGGTTCAGCAGACGATCTATGCCGAACAGGTTGTGCCGCACGGTGGCGTAGAGATAACTCAACGGGGCAACGACCAGGAATAGACCGGTCAGCCACTCCGGCATCCGGTATGGAGCCCCGACCATGATAGGCAGGATGTACAAGAGGAGGGGTGGTCCGGCAGCCATCATGTTGCCGAAGACGACGAGGCGCAAACGGCGACGGCCATCAGGGGTGGCCCGGCGCAAATAGACGTAGATCAGGACGACGACGGCGGCAACGATCTCCAGAATGGCGCAGATGGCACCCAGTCGTGCCAGAACGGTGCCCCCGGCTACCAGCCAACAGATTATGGAGGCCAGCGCCAGCCCGTAGACCACCCCCAGCCCCCAGCGACGTTGGCGCGGGGTACCCAACACCACCGGGAAGGTGAGATAGTAGTGCAAAAGAAGGGGGGCAGCCAGATAGAAACAGGCACTGCTAAGAGCAACTCCCCAGGTAGGGACGACCCAGGGAGCAGGATGGGCCAGTGGAAACAGAAGGAGGATGGCGAAAGTCTGGGCCAGCAGGAAGACGAGGCGTATCTCCCTCCGCTGAAAGCGTCGCAGGAGCAGCAACACGCCGATGCCCCAGAAGGTCAAGGCGACGGCAGCGGCAACGACCAGGGACACGAGGTTGACTTTCACCAGCGGAACGACCGGCAACTCCAGAACCAAGCGCCGGCCGTTCCGCTCGATCTCCAGCGGATAGTTTCCCACCGCCGGGTCGCGCCACTCCGAAAAGGGGACGCCATCCACTGTCAGGATGACATCGCCCGGCATCAGGCCGGCCCAGTCGGCAAATGAGTCTTGAGGAACATCGTACACGAGACCCGTGCGCTCATCCAGGGCGAAATCCAGCACCGGAGTGGTCAATTGAAAGTGGACGTCGTACCCTACGAGGACCGGGACGACCGGCGCCAGGAGCGCAAAAAGCCAGCGCCAGGAGCGGGGTGACCGCGTCCCTACCCGATGCTCAGTCTCGCGGTTCATCGCGCTCATCTCCCGCCGGTGAGACCTGCACCAGCCCGTGGCGGATGGCGTACAGCGCCGCCTCGGTACGGGATGCCACTCCCAGTTTGCCGTAGATGTTGCTGACGTGGTTCTGTACCGTCCGCTTGGTGACCACCAGCCGTTGGGCGATGGTCTCGTTGTCGAGCCCCTGGGCCAGCAGGCAGAGCACTTCCGTCTCGCGGGGGGTAAGGGGGAGAGGAGG
>QMOC01000474.1 GCA_003648085.1 Chloroflexota bacterium | reverse complement strand
GGCCTTGCCAGCCTCAGACACTTGGCTACCGAAGGAACTCCTTACGCGATGCTTCTATACGAGCGTTTTTTGGGGCGTCCGTTCGCCGGACACCGCGATTCCGTCTCGGGACTGATAGGTGAGGTGATGGAAAACGCTGTGGAGGAGCGACTTCGTGAGGCCGGCATCAGTTTCCGCAAGACGAAGCGGGCGGAGCGGGTAGAGGGGTTCGACCAAGCCCCCGACTTTATCATCCCAGATGAGTGGAATCCCCGAGTTGTCATCGAGGCCAAAATCACAGAAGACGACGGTACGGCCAGAGATAAGGTGACCCGTATCCAGCATCTGGCGGAAATCAGCCGTCGGCGGCGCTCGCAGGGCCAGCCCGGGTTTCAAGTCGTTGCCTGCATAGATGGGCGTGGTTTTGGTGTGCGCCGTGAGGACATGCGCAAGTTGCTTGAGGCAACCCAGGGCAAAGTGTTTACCCTGAAAACGCTGGAGCATCTGGTTGAGAATACTGCGTTGGAAGGGTTTAGGAGCCGACAATAGCGGTATCACCTTTCCTGCCGCCCACCGCGGCCTAGAAATGAGGACATATGCCCCGAACCTACGTGGCCCTCGACCTGGAGACCACCGGCCTCGACGCCGAACGTGACGCCATCATCGAGGTCGGCGCGGTCAAGTTTCGCGACGACGAAGTGCTCGGTACTTTCTCTTCTTTCGTCAACCCCGGCCGCCCCATCCCCCTCCAAATCACCGAACTGACCGGCATCTGTGACAAAGACGTAGCCGGTGCACCTGGCCTGCACGAGGTGCTATCGCGGTTGGCTCGCTTCGTCGGCCAGTGGCCCATCGTGGGCCACAGCGTCGAGTTCGACCTGGGCTTCCTGCGCCGCCACTCCCGGCTGTTCGAGAACGAACTCCTCGACACCTTCGAATTGGCCAGTGTGCTCATGCCGCACGCCGAGCGCTATAGCCTGAGCGCGTTGGCGAGGACACTGGGGATCGAAATGGGACAGGCGCATCGGGCGCTGGACGATGCCCGGGCCACTCATCGCCTCTTCCGCGCTCTTCTCCGACGGGCCGCCAGCCTGCCGCCCCGGGTGCTGAAGGAGATCATCGGCCACGGCGAACGGGCCGGGTGGGCCGCCGTCGGCTTCTTCCGCGATGCGCTGGAGGAGGCGGCCCGGCACCCTCCCGCGCGACGCGCCAGGCCCAGGCCGGACGCCGAACCGGCAGGGCCACTGTTCACCACGGCGGAGCGGGCCCGCCCCCTGCAGCCGGCCGCCGAGCGGACACTGCTGGACGTGGACGGGTTGGCGGCTCTCTTGGAGGAGGGTGGGGCCTTCGAGGCGCACTTCCCCGGCTATGAGTATCGTCCCCAACAGGTGGCGATGCTGCGCGGCGTGGCGCGGGCGCTCAACCGGGGCGAGCACCTGCTGGTCGAGGCCCCCACCGGCGTCGGAAAATCGCTAGCCTACCTCATTCCCGCCGTCCACTGGGCGGTGCAGAACGGCGAACGAGTGGTCGTCTCCACCAACACCATCAACCTGCAGGAGCAACTGTATCGCAAAGACCTGCCCGACCTGGCCCGCGTCCTGCCGTTCGAGTTCCGCGCCGCCGTGCTCAAGGGTCGCTCCCACTACCTCTGCCCGGCCCGCCTGCAGGCCCTACGCCGCCGGGGGGCGCACTCACCCGATGAGGCTCGCGTGCTGGCGAAAGTCCTCATCTGGCTGCTTGAGACGACGGACGGCGATGGCGACGAACTCTTCCTGCCAAGTGCGGTCGAGCGGGCCATCTGGGGGCAACTTTCGGCCGAGCACGAAGGCTGCGACCCAGAGCGTTGCCGCCGTTTCCACGAGGGTACCTGCTACTTCTACCGTGCCCGGCGTGCCGCAGAATCCGCCCACCTCGTCATCGTCAACCACGCGCTGCTCCTGGCCGACGTCGCGGTGCAGAACCGCGCCCTGCCCGAGTACAAGTACCTCATCGTGGACGAGGCCCACCACCTGGAGGCGGCCACCACCAACGGGCTCAGTTTCGAGGCCGACCGTGCCACTCTGCACCGCATGCTGAGCGAGGTCGGGCAGGTGGGCCAGTCCGGCCGGGTGACGGGACTGTTGGCCGAGGTGATCGGGCGCTGCCAGAAGGCCCGCCTGCCTCGCGACATTATGGGGCAGGTGGAACTCTTCGTCGGCAAGATCGGGATGGCCGCCGACCGGGCCGTGCGCCAGTTGGACATCTTCTTCGACCGCCTGGAGCAGTTCGTGGAGGAGCAAAAGGGCGGTCGGCGTAGCCAGTACTCCTTCCGCCTGCGCGTCACCTCGGGGCTGCGCGTGCAGCCGGCCTGGGAGGGGGTCGAGATCGCGTGGGACGACGCTCACGCACCGCTGGCAGCCGTCGTGGACGGGCTGGAGCGGCTGGCGGGAGGTCTGGACGACCTGGTCGCCTTCGACGTCCCCGACGCCGACGAGTTGCAGGCGCAGATCCTGGGGGTGGCGCGCCGCCTGGCGGAGGCCGGGGGTCAGATAAGCCAGATGATCACTCAACCTTCGTCATCTCTCATCTACTGGCTGGAATCGAGCCCCAACGGCGACCATCTGAGCCTGCACGCCGCGCCCCTGCACGTCGGGCCGCTGGTGGAGGAGCACCTCTTCCACAAGAAAGAGTCGGTCGTGCTGACCTCGGCCACGCTGCGCACCGCTGGCACCTTCGACTTCCTGCGCGAGCGGTTGCACGCCTGGGAAGCCAACGAACTTGCGGTCGGCTCCCCCTTCGACTACAAGAGTTCGACGCTGGTCTACCTGGTGGACGACATCCCCGAGCCCGGACAGCCGGGTTACCAGCGGGCGGTGGAGCAGGGGATGGCGGCGCTGTTCAAGGCGACCAAAGGGCGGGCGCTAGCGCTCTTCACTTCCTACAGC
>QMOC01000473.1 GCA_003648085.1 Chloroflexota bacterium | reverse complement strand
GGGTACTCCATTCGCTGCCGCTGTTCGACGTAGGCTTCTGCTACCTGCCGGGAGAGGTCGCGCATGCGGTGGAAATAAGTCGCCCGCTCGGTCACGCCGATGGCTCCTCGTGCGTCAAGCAAATTGAAGGTGTGGGAACAGCGCAGGACGTAGTCGTGGGCGGGGATGACCAGGTCGGCCTCCAGGCACCGGCGTGCCTCTGCTTCGTACAGGTCGTACATCTGCCGCAGCCGCTCTACGTCGGCCAATTCGAAGTCGTAGCGGCAGTGCTCGATTTCCGGTTCGAGGAGCACGTCGCCGTAGGTATGCGTGCCGTCCCAGTCAATCTCCCACACCGAGCGCACGTTTTGCAGGAACATCGCGATGCGCTCCAGTCCGTAGGTCAATTCCACCGAGACAGGGTCGAGCACGAAGCCGCCCGCCTGCTGGAAGTAGGTGAACTGGGTGATCTCCAGCCCGTCCAGCCAGACCTCCCAGCCCAGGCCCCAGGCCCCCAGTGCCGGGCTTTCCCAGTTATCCTCGACGAAGCGGATGTCGTGCTCCTCGCGGCGGATGCCCAGCGCGTAGAGGCTCTCCAGGTAGAGTTCCTGTGGGTTACCGGGGTCGGGCTTGAGGATGACCTGGAACTGGGTATGCATCTGCATGCGGTTGGGGTTCTCGCCGTAGCGCCCATCGTCGGGCCGGTAGGAGGGCTCGACGTAGGCCACGTTCCAGGGCTCAGGTCCCAGGACGCGCAGGACGGTGGCGGGGTTCATCGTCCCCGCGCCGACTTTTTCGCTATAGGGTTGCCAGATAAGGCAGCCGTAATCCGCCCAGAACTGCTGCAGGCGGAGGATGATTTGTTGGAAGGTGAGGGGGTGGTTCATATAGCCTCCATTTGGCAGGTTGTCATTTTTGTGGTAAAATCTCTACAGAGGACGCGGGTAAGGCCTACTGGGTCCCCTGTTGTTCCCCTCAGGGAGGGTGTTGAAGGCAGGGACTATCGCCCAATAGGCACCGGTCCTTGTTTTATTTCTGCCGAAACACAACGCGCACTATTCTTTCCCCATTCCCTCAGTGTAGGACAAGTTGCCAACTTGTCTCACGGCCAGGCGACAGCGGAACAGGAAGTCCTCGGCGGCGGCCCACACCTCGGAGGGGGTGCGGTCAGGCAACGCGCTGCGCTCATACGCCTCGTCCAGGCGGGGTTCGAGGGAGGCGATCTCGCGCAGATAGGGCGCATCGTTCTCCACACACGTTCTCTCACCGCTGACTTTACGCGCCACCAGTTCCTCGACCCCGGGCAGGTGAAAGCGTTCGTTGAGCCGCAGGACGTTTGCCTCAATCTCCCCCGTCTCCAGCGCGACGATGCCGGTCATTGCCACGCGGTACTGGTAGAGCAATCCTTTGACCCGCTTGTCGCCGGCCTTGTTGTAGAGTTTCTGCTGACCGGTGAAGAAGCCACGATAGTGATAGTAGACCCGCCGCGTGATGCATCCCTGTGCAATCTCTCTCAGTTCCTCGTGCCAGGCAGTGGTGACCAACACCAGCGGCGAGAGAATCTGCTCCAGCACATAGCCGTTGCCTTTGAGCGCCAGGTGAAGCGCCTTCCCGATGTCGTGAGAGACCAGGTCAATAAGGAGGGCGATATGCTCCTGGCTTTTCTCGACAGTGGCACCGGACATGCGATACCAACTCGCGCCGTGCAGGGGGGCCACGATCATCTTCCGCAGCGGCAGGACGTGAGTAGCCCGGATGTCATAGTCGCCGTCGGCACTGGGAAAGCCGTACAGATCGGCCCCGCTGATGGTGGCGAAGAGGAGGGGGTAGGGCACGGTCGCGCTGGCAAAGTCGGCCAGGTCGGCCTGGTGCTCGCGCCAGTCGCGTGGGCGAGTCGCGATGGGATCATACACTGGCGATCGCGTCATCTGATTCCTATTTCAAGATAATCTTCACGTCGCAGGTATTCGTAGATGTGACCAATGAGATGTTCGAACTCATACAGCCTGTACCGGCTTTATGTACTTGCTCCCACCTCAGTCGCCGCAGGAACGTGCCGGACCTCACACCCCGCTCCAGATGGTAGGTGATGTAGTGCTGCATCACGCGCTCCGCCTCCTCGTGCAGCGCGGGCGCGATGTGCTGCGTATGCAGCCTGGCGTAAGGACCCTGCTGGCATTCCTGCAGGAACCACAGCACATCAGGTGAAAGCGATATGACCTCGCGCCGCTCCCCATGTGTGACGTAGCAACTCCGACATAGCGCCCCGCCTTGCTCCGGGTCGAAGCCGTAGGGCCGCCCGTTCTCCGTCGGTTCGCGAGGGCGGAGCGGCACGTATTCCTTGTGCTCACCCACGCAGCGAAACAGTTCCGGACGGAAGCCGGCCAGCCCCAGCAGGTGCTGCTCGTAGAAGCGCAGGATCAAATCCAGGTCATCGTCCTCACACAGCCAGGTGAGAGTGCGATCGAGCAGGTCGAAAAGCGCCGGGCCGCCCTCCCCCTGGGCGAAGAAGCGGTCGAGCAGTTCGACGGCGTAGCGGGCATACGTTCCGCGCAGCAGGTCACCGCGCAGCAATTTGTGTGGCTCGATGGTCTCGGCTTGGCTGACGATGTCCCAGGAGTTCGGCACCCGTGAGATCACGAAACTGGAGCGGGTGAAGAGTTCGATGTGGCCTGCCTTCCGGCTGCGCAGTTTGCGCGCCCCCTTGACGATGACTTCTATCTTGCCCAACGGCGTGCACAGAGTCAGGACGCGGTCGGCCTCGCCCTGCTCGCGCCGGCGCATGATGATACCCTCAGTGCGGTACAGGCGTTCGGTGCTCACGTCCGTTCTACTCGTGTGTCATTATCAGTACTTGAGAAAAGTCCACCTATGGGAACTCATAGGGTCTCGTAGGAAGTCATCGTGTGCCCTCGGCAATCTGCGG
>QMOC01000472.1 GCA_003648085.1 Chloroflexota bacterium | reverse complement strand
GGCCAGGGTGGGAAGACCTACCGCCTGATCAAACTGCGCACCATGGTTCCTCACGCCGAGAGGAACGGGCAAGCCGTGTGGGCTAAAGAGAGAGACCCTCGGGTGACCCGTGTGGGACGGGTACTCAGGGCAGCGCACATAGACGAACTGCCGCAGTTCATCAACGTGCTCAAGGGGGATATGAGCGTGGTGGGCCCTCGCCCTGAACGTCCTGAATTCGTGGCCGAACTGGAGAAGCGAATCCCCTTCTACCGGCTGCGCCACGCCGTGCGGCCGGGGATGGCTGGCTGGGGGCTGATCAACTATGGTTATGGCAATTCGGTGGAGGACGCTCTAATCAAGGTCCAGTACGACCTCTACTACATCAAGCACCAATCGCTGTACCTGGACCTCCTAATCTTGCTGAAGACGCTGGAACGGATGGTCCTGTTGCAGGGAAGCCGGTCGGGTCAGCGAATCAGCGAGTCAGCGAATCGGCAGGGATGATGCGAACCAGGTTGGGCGTTTTTTGTGACAGGCTGATCGAGGCCGGTTGGCTGGCGGCGGTTATTGTCGTGCCTCTGCTCTTCAACGTCTACTCTGAGAGCGTTTACGAGGTGAACAAGGTTTGCATACTGCGCTCCATCGCCCTGGTTATGTCCCTGGCGTGGGTGGTCAGAACGGTGGAAGAACAGAGAGGCAAGCCGCTGTCGGAGATTGGCCTCACCCAACAGGTGAAGGGCTTGCTGCTCAGACCCCTGGTGCTGCCCGCCCTGCTGCTGATCGGTGTCTATGTCCTGACCACTCTCACCTCCATTTGGCCTTACGTTAGCCTGTGGGGTTCATACGACCGACGCCAGGGCACCTACACGACTCTCGCCTACATCGCGATCTTCTTCTTGATCCTCCAAACCCTGCGCACCCAGGAGCAACGGGAACGACTGGTGACGTTCACCGTCCTCGCCAGTCTACCCGTCTCCTTGCACGCCTTCATCCAGCACTATGGACTTGCCCCAGGGCCGTGGGGCGGAGCCTTTGGAGAGAGGGTGGCCTCTTCGTTAGGCAATCCCATCTTCGCTGCCGCTTACCTCATCATGGTCGTTCCTCTAACGATGAGACAGGCTGTGAAGTCCTTTTCGGCGCTCATCGAAGGCCGCAAGAGCCTCCTCTCTCGCCTCATCCCGGTGGTGTTTTACCCCTTCGTTCTGGTCATTCAGTTGTTGAGCATCGTGTTTACTCAGAGCCGGGGCCCCTTTCTAGGCCTCCTCGGCGGGCTGTTCTTCTTCTTCCTCCTGTTGGCGATCTCAAAAGGCAAGAGAGGGCTGGCGCTGGTGGTGATTAGCCTGGCCGTGATGCTGGGTCTCCTCCTGGCTACGCTGAACCTACCCAATACTCCTCTCGCCGCGCTACGAGAGTTGCCCTACGTAGAGCGGCTGGGCACGATTATCGAGACAAGCACTTTCAAAGTGAGAATCCTGATCTGGGAAGGCGCTGTTCAAATGAGCACCGCCAGCCTTACGCGGATGATCTTTGGATACGGGCCGGAGACGATGGACCTGGCCTTCTACCCCTACCTATCACCGGCGCTCGTCCAATTCGAAGGACCCGGGCGGACTGCCGACCGTGCTCACAATGAGACCCTCGATGCGTTGGTCACCACGGGCCTCATCGGTGTCGCCGTCTATCTCCTGCTGTTTGGCAGCCTGTTTTACTATGGCTTCAAGGGGCTGGGCCTGATCGGGGGCCGCCAACAGCAGACACAGTTCGCGGCGTTGTTGGCAATAGGAGGGGCGCTGGGTGTACTGCTCCCTTGGCTTCTGGATGGGGCGCTCCGGTTCGCCGGGGTAGGCATTCCGGCCGGCATGCTGGCGGCTCTGGTCGTCTATCTGGTCCTGTTCCTCCTTCGGCGTCAGAAAAGGGAAACCTGGGACGGCCGCAACCAGGTGTTGCTCATCGCCCTGCTCTCGGCCATCGTGGCCCACTTCATCGAGATCCAATCGGGCATCGCCGTCACCACCACCCGCACAACCTTCTGGGTCTATGCGGCACTGACGGCGGTCACCGCTCTTCCGCGGGAAGGAGAGCCGGTCCCGGCTCGATCCAGGGACAGGTGGGGTAAGAAGGGGCGCAGGAGGAGCAGGGGGAAAGCGCAGACGGCTTCCGTGCACCGCGCCTCGCTCGGTTCTCACGCCTTGTTGATTGGGCTGCTGCTCATCACCCTCGGTTTCGATTTCATCACGCCTGCCCTCGATCTCCGATCTAACCTCGCCATTGTGGGGCTCTTTGTACTTGTCTGGCTTCTGGGCGGCGGTGTCGTCATCGCGGAGGCAGATGAGCAGCCTTTCCGGATCGGCTCGCTGCTGATCTATTCCCTTGCCTCCCTGGGATGTCTCCTCGTTTTTGTCCCCCTCCACATTGCCAGCCTCCGACTCTTCGACGTCCCGGCGAACATTACCCTAACCTACTATCTCTGCCTCTTCCTCATCCTCATCACCTTTGCTCTGGTCTTGCTGAAAAGGACGTCCGTTCCGCATCGTGCTGAAGAGCATAGCAATAGGTGGCTCTACCCCATCCTGGCCGCGGTGGTCATCGTGCTGATCTTCAGAACCAATCTGGACGTCGTGAGAGCGGACATTTACTCCGCATTTGGTCGGGCCTATCAAGAGGCTGAACAATGGGATAGAAGTATCGCCCTCTACCAATGGGCTCTGGAACTGGCGCCCAGGCAGGACCACTATTATCGCTTTCTCGGTCACGCTTATCTGAAGAAGGCTCAACCGGTCACAGGGCAGAGGGAATATTGGTTTAGTAAAGCCCAGGAGGCCCTGGAGCGGGCCAAGGAACTCAGTCCTCTGGATCCGGATCACTATGGCAATCTGGCGAACCTGCACCACGCCTGGGCCGATGTGACGGACGATCCGGCTGAGAAGGCCG
>QMOC01000471.1 GCA_003648085.1 Chloroflexota bacterium | reverse complement strand
GGGGGGTCTCCTCTCGGTGCTGACGCTCTACCTGGCCGGCCGGCGACTGGCGGGCCGGCGTGCTGCGCTGCTGGCGGCGGCCTTCCAGGCGGTCTCCTTTTGGCCGTTGATCGAGACCCGTATGGCATTAGAGATGGCTCTGCTGCCCCCACTGTCCGGATTGGCCGTGCTGTTCCTGACGCGCGGGTTGAACGGACGGGCGAGGCCCCGCTGGCACACGCTGCTCGACTTCGCACTGAGTGGGCTCTTCCTCGGCGGCCACGTTTACGCCTACACCGCCGGCCGGGTGATGCCTTTGCTGGCGCTGGCGCTGGGGGCCTACCTGCTCCTTCTCGACCGCCGCACCCTGCGCCGCCACCGGCCTGGGTTGCTGCTGCTCTGCCTGGTGACGCTGCTCGTCGTCGCGCCGCTGGCGCTCTTCCTGCACGCCCACCCCGAGGCCGAGCAGCGTCTCGACCAACTCAGCGGCCCGCTGACCGCGCTGCGCCAGGGCGACTTCCGTCCAGTGCTGGAGATTGCCGCCGGCACGCTGGGCATGTTCACCCTGCGGGGCGAGCCCCAGTGGCTGTACAACATCGCCGGTCGCCCCGTCTTCGACCCGCTTACGTCGCTCTTCTTCTACGCCGGGCTGATGGTCTGCATCGCCCGCCTGCGCGACCGGCGCTGCGGCCTGACGTTGCTCTGGCTGCTGGTGGGGCTGGGGCCTGGCCTGGTCAGCCCGCCGCCGGGCTCCTTCAACCACACCCTCGCGGCTCAGCCAGCCGTCTACCTGGTGCTGGCGTTGGGGGTGGATGCAGCGTGGAAGTGGCTGGCGCGTCGGCGTGCCTGGGCCGGCCCGCTGATGGTCGCGCTGTTGCTGATGCTCAACGGTGTGCTCTCCTGCCGGGCCTACTTCGTCACCTGGGCCGGCGCACCCGAGGTGCGGGAACTGTACCAGGGCGGCGTCACCGCCATCGCCCACGAACTGGACACGCACGACCCGCCCGGCCCGGTAGCCGTCGGCGCCCCTTACGTCAACTACTGGCACCCCTGGAACGCCATCGGCTTCGACCTGGCGCTGCGGCGGGAGGATCTGAGCGTGCGCTGGTTCAACCCGGGTGGGGGCTGGGTCTGGCCGACGGGCGCAGGCCCCATCACCTTCTACTTCCCCGCCGATCCGCTGGGACCGCAGACTTTCGACCCGGCGCTAAGAGAGTTGTTCATGGCCGACGCCACGCTGTTGCCTACGGATGACGACGACTTCACCGTCTTCCGCGTCGCTTACCCGGCGGCGTTGGAGGAGCGGCTGGAGGGGCTGGCGGAACGGCACGTGGCCTGGCCCCCGGAACTGGCGCACCTCCCGCCGCCGACGCTGCCCCTCGTCTTCGGCGACCGCTTTGCGCTGCTGGGAGCCGAACTACAAAAAACCGCCGTACCACCCGGCGGTGAAGTGCGGTTGGTTACCTATTGGGAAGTGCGATCTGCCGACCCTGCGCCTGTCGTCGCCTTCGTGCACCTCACCTCCGACGGCCAGGACATCTGGGGCCAGCACGACTGGCTGGATGTGTGGCCGGTCGGTCTCCAGCCGGGTGACCGCTTCGCACAGGTGCACCTGGTGCCGGTCAAGCCCGAGACGCCGCCCGGCCTCTATCACGTTCAATTGGGTCTCTACGGCCCCGATACGCTGCTGCGATTGCCCATCGCGACGGGTGTGGGTGACACGGCAGATCGGGTGTGGGTGGGAGAGGTACTGGTGGCGGAGTAGCCATCTCTGGCCGTTTACTGTAACTGCCGGATGACCATCACCACCTTGCCCTGCACCTCCACCTGGCGGGGATCATCCACGTAGATCGGCTTCACCGTGGGGTTGGCCGGTTGGAGCCGCACCCGCCCTCCTTCTTCCTGATAGAAACGCTTGAGCGTCATCTCCTCACGATCCTTCAGCCACACCGCCGCCATCTCGCCGTTCTCAACCCGCCGCTGGTGGCGCATAATGACGATGTCGCCATCGTGCACGAGCGCATCAATCATCGAGTTGCCCTCCACCTGCAGGGCGTACAATCCCTGCGGGTCGCCCAGAATATCGCGGGTTAACTCAATCGTCTCGTCGCCCATCAGGGGGAAATCACTGGCGGGCACCGGGATGGGCTCACCGGCCACAATGCGGCCCAACAGCGGCAGCCGGACTATAGCCTCCGACGCCACCTGAGCGCGGGCCGTGGAGGTCAACTTCAATCCGCGCGATACCTCCCGGTCACGGCTGAGGTACCCTCGCTCCTCTAAGCGTCTCAGGTTGTAACTGACGACCGAGGTGGAACTGATCCCCGCCGCAGCGCCGATCTCACGGATGGATGGTGGATAGCCATTCTCCTCGATGTAGTCGCTGACGAACTCCAGGATTCTCTGCTGCCTCTTCGAGAGATCCTCATCCATACTCAACCTCCTCGCCCTGGTCACAGCCGATGCATACAACGGGCGGCGCATTTGCGAAGAAGGAGCCGAACAAGCCGAGTTTCTTCACTCCCAGGGCTTTGATCCTATCCTGATGCTCTTGAATTAGGGACAATACTTTCTCTTTGGTTTGAACTGATGTATCCACAATAGCACCTACTTCAATTGAGCAAGACAGTGGCCCCACTATGAAGATTCTGCTGAAATCTATTATACACGAACAGACGTTCTATGTCAAGACCGCGATTCCAATTCTAATCCGAGCGTTGGGTCAACGGGCGGCCGCTGTCCCTGTCCGCTCGTACCGCCGGAAGACGGCGTGGTACACCAGCGTCCCCACGAAGAGGAACGGGATGGCGAGCAGGTAGACGGCAGAGTAGCCGTAGCGTAGGATCAGCCGACCGGTCAGCGCACTGGCCGCTGCTGTCGCCAGGCTCGGAGCCCCCCTCAGTCCCCCCCAACTCTGGGGGGGACTGAGGGGGGCTC
>QMOC01000470.1 GCA_003648085.1 Chloroflexota bacterium | reverse complement strand
TCACTCTCAGCGGCTAACAGTCTGGTTAGCAGTGCCTCCTCCTCCTCCCGCGTGCTCACCTGACCATCCAGCCGGGCATCGCGCAGTGCCCCCAGCAGCCGTCCGAAGAGTGGACCCGGTTTCAACCCCATTGCCTTCAGGTCATCGCCGGTCAGTTCCGCCTCTACCAGTCGCCACTCGGTCTGGTAACGCAGCAGCCGCTCTCGTAGCCGCCTACGGTCGGTGGCAACCCATGCGGCGGCCAGAACCCGGGTGGGGTATGGCTCCAGCAGACGGTAGATGACACTGGGTCGGCGTGCCTTTCCCAGTTGGGGCAAGGTCTTTTTGAGGCTATGCAACAAGCGTAGATCGTCCGCGTCGTCGCGTGGCATCATCAGACGAGTGATCAATCCCTCCAACTCCTCGTTGCCAAGCCGATATGCCAGCATGGCCAGGTAGATGAAGGAGATTTCCTCTGGTTTCAAGTCCCAGGTTCCAGGTTTCAGATCCTCGCGGAGAATACGATACCTGACCTGTAGCCATTTGTCACAGCGCAGACTGGGGTGAATCTGAGCCAGCACGCCCAATTCGTCAAGACGACACAGCGCCCGCTCCGGCTCGGCTTCGCGGAAAATCTGTTCCAGTTCGTGGCGTATGCGATCGCCGCTGACCCGCTTCAACAGCGGCAAAGCGTCAGCGATCAGTTCCTCACTGCGGGGGTCGAGGCGGAACCCCAGCCGGCTCTCCAGCCGTGCGGCCCGCAGCATGCGGGTGGGGTCATCCACAAAACTGAGACTATGCAGCACGCGGATGACGCCATTGCGCAGGTCGGCCTCGCCGCCATAAAAGTCCAGGAGTTCCCCCCAATGGTCCGGGTCGAGGCGGATGGCGAGCGTGTTGATGGTGAAGTCACGACGGTGCAAATCCTGCTTGATTGAACTGCGCTCCACTTGTGGCAGAGCAGTAGGGTGGGTGTAGAACTCGGTGCGTGCCGTCACGAAGTCCACGCTGGGCGGTAGTTCGTTGCGTGGGACGTGATCGGCGACCTGCCGCCAGACGCGCCGCGAAAGGAGCCACTTGGCAGTACCGAAGCGTCTGTGGGTGCGCACCCGCCCCCCCAGGTCAACGGCCAGACGGCGGGCCAGCGCGATGGCATCTCCCTCGATGACCATATCCACATCCACGATGGGCTGGCCCAGCAGCAAGTCGCGCACCAGCCCACCGACGAAGTAGGGGACAAAGCCCATCTCGTGGGCTGTCTGCGAAATGCGGCGCACCAGAGCGAGCACCGGCCCTGAGAGGGCCTGCTCCAGCAGCGTGGCAACCTCCTGACGGCGGGGCGGCGTCGGCGGCGTGCCCCACAATGTGATCAGGTCGGTGCGGGTGACTACTCCGACGATGCGGTCGCCTTCGACGACGGGGATCTGCCCCCAGCCGCTTTCGATCATCAACCGCTGCAGCCGTTCCACCGAATCATGGGCACTAACGGTGACGCTGCCAGCCTCCATCACCTGGGTGACAGGAATATCGGCCATTTTGAACTGCAGCGCCCGGTCCACGGCCCGGCGGGTCAGCAGGCCGATCACCTGACCCTCACGTACGACCGGGTATCCCTCGTGGCCGGTGCGCCGCATGCGCTCGGCGGCGTCGGCAACCGTGTCCTCGGGAGAGAGCACCTGCACGCCTCGGGACATCACTTGGGCAACAGTGACGCCCGGCCGCACGACTTCTGGCAGCAGACGCAACAACTCCTCGCGCACTGCTTGTAGCGGACGGTCACGGATGAGCGCTGCAGCCGCACGCTTGTGTCCGCCACCGCCGAAGTGTCCGGCCACAGCAGAGACATCAATATCGTCGGTGGTGCTGCGGGCGACAAGTTGGATGCGCTTATCGAAAGCGATGAGCACAAACAGTGCCGATGGCTCCAGCAATTCGCGCAATTTGTGAGCCAGGGTCGAGACCTCTTCTGTGAACCCCGGCGCTTCGGCGCAGGCAACGATGACCGTGTGCCCTTCGATCTCGTGGGTTTCGCTCTGCTCGAGCAACCGCTCGTAGAGTTCGCGCTGCTCGGGCGCGAGAGGATGGTGGAGGAACTCGTTGACGACGGTGAGACGGGCCCCTTGTTCCATCAGCCAGGCTGCCGCCCGCACGTCGCGGGCGGTCGTCGCCTGGTACGAAAGGGAACCGGTATCCTCATAGATACCCAGCAACAACAGCGTAGCCTCGATGCCGGTCAGTTTGAGGGAACGCGCCGCAATCTCCTCGACCAGCAGCGTGGTCGTGGCCCCCATCGGCTCGCCGGAGTAGGTCCAACTGGGCGGCAGTTCGCGGTCGAGTTCGTGATGGTCAATGATGTCCACCTGCAGGTCACGCCCCATGCCCTTAAGCGTGATGAGGCTCTGTGTATCTACCAGAATAGCGCGTCTGACCTTACCACGGGGAAGGTCATCGGGCTCGACGAAAGGAAGTTCAGCGCCGTAGAGCGACAGGAAAGCACGTACATTGCGGTTGATGCGACGGGGAAGGACAGGGATGGCCGCCGGAAAGAGTTTGCTTGCCCCCAGCAAACTGGCGATAGCGTCGAAATCCGCATTTTCGTGGGTCAGAATGACTTCCACGTTGACTTCCTCAGTACGATGGGCAGGTAGGTATCCCACTGCTCGCCTGTTACCATCGTGGTGTCGGTCACACTGTCGAAGGCAGCAAAGTCGGACTGGGAGGTGGCGGTGATGATGGTGGTATCCGTTGTACCGCTGATGACACCGAACGGCACAGCGACGCGGACTACCAGCGTTGCCGTTTGCTCAATGCCTAAAGCAATGGGTGTATCGTACATCACCGTCCATCCCTGACTGCTGGCGTGAGTGATGGCGAAGGTATCGGGGCCGTTGCCGGCGTTGGTCAGTGTGTGGGTGTAGACGATGACCGCACCGGGGC
>QMOC01000469.1 GCA_003648085.1 Chloroflexota bacterium | reverse complement strand
CGTGGAGTCGGGCCTGCCGGCGCCCTTTCTCGTCGGCGTGCCGGATGATGATAAGGCGCGCGCAGTCTGGGAGGTGGGCCTGCAGGAATTCCTCCTCGACCGGCTCATCGTCCGTGAGGTGGGACGCTCCTTCAGTAGCGATCAGGACCGGCCCATGCCCCCTGGCGGTGGGCTTTTCCGCGCCCGGTTGCGCGAGTGGCTGCGGGCAAAGTTGGGGCTGCGTGGACCTCTGTCCCCCAACCTCGATCTCATCGGTGAGGCGCTGGACGCGAACGGGTGGATTCCCCTGGAGGCGCTGTGGAGTTTCCCCTCCCCCGGTGACGCTTCTCTCACAGAGATACCCTGGTACTTCGCTCCTGGGGGTGACTTCCGCCCCCCGGATGAGGAGATGGTGGAGCATCAGCGAGAACTGGCCGAGGCGGAGATTGATCTACTGTTGGTCTTCATCGAGGAGGAGTATGGCACTTCCGGAGTCGTCAATCTGCTCAAAGCCACGGCCACGCCCGAGGTCTATTGGATGGAGGGACTGATTGAGAACGTACTAGGCGATGACTGGGCCACCCTGAAGTCCCGCTTCGCGGCTCACGTCCGTGAGGTGACCGAGCGCCCGGTCAAACCTCCTGACGAGATGCCATCCTTTGCGGGGTACGACCTGGTGGTGACCTGCGAGGGGCCCGGTCACCTTTGGGGGCTGCGCCTGGATCGGCCGGAGATGACTCTGCTTTACCCCGCGGCCGGCTTCAACTTCCACTCCTGGTCGCCCGACGGCGCCTGGCTGCTGGCCTGGCGGGGAACGATCTACGGCGGCGGCTTCTATCTCATGGCAGCGGATGGCTCCGGTATGCGCCGGCTGTCGAGCGTCCCGACCGATGCACTGCCGGTCGGTTGGTCTCCCGATAGCACTCACATAGCCTATGCAAGGCCCGGCTGGTTTACGGGAGGGCTGGTGGACGTGATGGCCGATGAGTCCACAATGTTGGATGGCCATCCCTTCCTCTGGTCGCCCGATGGCTCGCAAATGGTCTATACGGGTGAGGCGCTGTACATCTGGCTGGCCGAGGGGGACGGCTCCAACCCCCGTCAGGTGGCGGTGGGAAGCCCCGTTGCGTGGTCACCCGACGGGACCCGAATCGCCTTTTTCACGCCCATCAAGTCGGCTCTAAAGACATACGAAGTAACGACGGGGGAGACGACGACGCTGCTGGATAGTTCCACACTGCACAATCTGCTCGGCCTCGAGTTCGGGCGCGGCTTTGTCTACGCCAGCGCCCTCCTCTGGTCACCCACCGGCGAATGGATCGGCTTCGGGGCCGATCAACTGGACGAGACGGAGACGGCAGACTGGATGGAGCCGGTGAGGGGAGGGATCGCGCTAGTCCGTCCCGACGGCAGCGACCCGCGCGTCCTGCTCACCCGCGACGCCAGCGTCGCGCTTGCCGACTGGTCGCCCGACGGGCGTTGGCTGACCGCTCACATCTACACCGGTGAGCAATTCACGACCACGGTGATAGGGATTGACGGGGAATCCCTCCTTGAAATAAACGGATGGGGAGTCCGGTCACCCGACGGGCGGTACCTGGCGGTCACCGAGCGAGGCCGGTTGCGCATCCTTGAGGTCGAGAGTGGCACCTGGTACTCTTTCGAGCCAGACGCTCGCTGTGGGCTTGCGATCTGGAATCCTCGCGGGCCATTGCACGAACCCCGCTCTTCGCCTGGCGATTGAAATCGCATCCACATTTCGCAAGACCTACCTGCACCGGCTTTAGGGCTTCACTCTCACCTGCGTCAGCACTACATGATCGGCGAGCATCTGCCCACCCTCCGGCACCACCGGCAGGTGCACGATCTCCCCTTCCTCCAGCACGTAGACCGCCACTCGCACGTCGTAGACTCCCGGCGGGGCATCGGGGTAGACCGCCAGCATGCGCACGTCAGCGATCGCCTGTCCTGGCTCCCAGGCGGCCGTCGGCGCGGTCCCTTCCAGCGGCCAGCCGTCGTGCTGGGCGGCCTTGCGCTGTCCGGCGCCCACCAACTGGGCCGAGACGGTGTAGTTGACGTCCATCCGCCGCAAGGCCCGCCAGTGCAGCGTCAGCGTGATCGTCTCACCCGGCTGCACGGCGCGCTCGCTCAGGTCGTAGCCCACCAACGCCATCCGGTCGCCGAAGTTGACGGAGATGGGGTTGGGAACATCGCCCGGCCGGGCGCGCACCTCGACCCGCCCGAAGCGGACGTTATCGCCGCCGGTGTTCGCGCTCAGGCGTGCCCCGCTCATCGCGTCGTACAACCCGACCTCGACCTGCGCCACGTCGGGCGCGTAGGCAGTGGCTGGCACCTGCAAGACGTACCGGTCGGCCCAAGCGTCGCCCGGCTCCAGCCAGGTGGTGGAAAGCAACCCCAGGCCGGGGAAGGTGTCCCGCTGCGCGATCAGCAGGTCGTGCTCGCCCAGAAGATGCACGAAGACGGTGTAGTCACGGTCGGCGGGGGCCAGCGCCTCCCAGTAGAGGGTCACGCCCACCTGCCCGCCCGGCTCTACTTCGGGATTGGAGATTGGAGATTTGGGATTTGGGATTTGGGATTTGATGTCGTACCCCAGCAGATGCATCACCCCGCCGAAGTCGGCCTCCAGGCGGTGGGGGATGGCAGCGATTTGGGCGTCGGTCAGCGGCGCGGGCAGGGCGTAGGCGGGCGCAATCCAGGCGAAGGGCGCAGCCGCCGACAGGCCAAGCAGGAAAAGGGCAAAGGCCGCCAATGCCCACCCTTTCCAACGACGCGGCAGCCACTCGGCTATCCCCAACGCCAGCAGGAGTGACCAAACGGAGATGGCGGAGAAGACGAGCCGGCCTTGCGATGACCAGGTGGTGGTGGCCCAGCGGGCCCAGCCGTAGACGACGGCGGCGGCCCAAAGGAGGCAAATGGCAAATG
>QMOC01000468.1 GCA_003648085.1 Chloroflexota bacterium | reverse complement strand
GGGCGAGCCTCTTATTTATGTTCCCGGCATATCCAACCGTGGGGTTGAAGCCACTGTACATAGCCTGGTACGTGGTCATGTTAGTTGGACTCGGCAACGTGGCCGGCTCTATCGCGGGCGGCTTCATCGTGGCGGTACTCCAGACATTCACGCAGCAGTTCGTTGGCGTCGCGTGGGAAGATGTCGTGCCAGTCGCAGTCATGATCCTGGTGCTGCTATTCGTGCCATCCGGCATTTTTGGCAGTGAGGTCAAGGGTGTCCAGGAGCAATAAGGGGGCAATAACGTGAACACCGAGAAAACTCTTGAAACCAAACGGGCGCCAGGCCTGATAGGCGCATGGAGGGGGTTTACGACGGCGCTGGGCCACGTCGGGGTCTCCCCACTGGGGCTGGCTTTGTTCATCCTTGCGGCCCTGCTCCCTTTGATCCCGCCATTCGACCAGGAACATATACTGCGTTGGCTGATTATGGGTGCTTTCTTGGGGGCACAGGCGGTTGCCTTCGACTTCACGAGTGGCTATATCAACGTCGTCAACTTTGGCTTTGCCGCTGTCCTGGGCCTGGGGGCCTACACGTCGGCCATCCTCTCAAACGAGTTGGGTATCGTCGCGATTCACCCGGGCTGGTCACCCTGGATCACCATCTGGATTGGCGCCTTGGTCGCTAGCATGTTTGGGTTCTTCCTGGGTTGGTTGACGCTGCGGTTGCGCGGCATCTATGCCGCTGTGATGGCCTGGTTTGCGGGCATCGCGTTAATGGGGCTGGCGACCAACCTGACTGACATCACTCGCGGCTCGCTGGGGTTTAGTCCTCGCCCCCTCATAGAGACGCCGTCCAACCTTCCCTACTACTACGTCATCCTGGCCATGCTGGCGCTGACGTACATCACCCTGAGGCTGGTGACCAAGTCACATCTGGGGTTGGCATTCCGGTGCATTGGCCAAAACATTGATGCCGCACGGGCTTCGGGCATCAATCCTACACGTTACAGGATCATTAACTTCACTCTTTCCTGTACCTTCGCCGGACTTCTGGGCGGTTTCTACGCCCATTACATCGGTAGTTTGACTCCCAAGACGGTCATGCACACATCAAAGACCGTGGAGGTACTCGCTCTGGCCTATATTGGCGGGCGAGGGAGCCTCTGGGGAGGAATAGTCACGGCGTTCCCCTTCGTCTTTTTCATCGAGTACCTGAGGTCCAACCTGCAAGAGTTGCCGGGGCTGCACCTGGTGATCTACGGCGTGTTGATGATCCTGGTGATGATTTTCTACCCCGACGGGGTGGCGGGGCTCTACAGATGGATCGTGGCGCGGGTCAAATCCCGCTTCCGGTGAAGTGCGTGAATGATAGGGCAAATTGCCAATTTGCCCTACTCGAAAAGAGGCGACATGTTGAGCAAGAGCGATCTGGAGCAAGTTCACAACACCAGCATGAGGTTGTTGGCCGAAGTGGGAGTCGAGTTTCCCAGCGAGGAGGCGCTGGCCGTCTTTCGGGAGCACGGCGTCAGGACCGAGGGCAGCCGCGTTTACCTCAGCGAAGAGCAGGTGATGAGCAGCCTGGAGGCCGCCCCGGCACAGTTCACCATCCACGCTCGCAATCCCGAGCGCAGCGTGACCGTCGGCGACGGCGAGCCGGTCTTTGCGCCAGGCTACGGTGCGCCGTTTCTCGTGGACCCCGAGGTTGGCAAGCGTGCGCCCACTATGGACGACTATCACAACCTGGTCAAACTGGCCCACGCGCTGCCCAATCAGGATCTGAGCGGCCACCTGCTGGTGGAGCCTGGGGATGTGCCGCCTGAGACGGCTCACTTGCAGATGTTGTACGCCCATATGGTGCACTCGGACAAGCCCTTCATCGGCAGCGCGGAGGGGTCGGCCGGGGCGCGGCACACGATGGAGATGGCATCTATCCTCTTCGGCGAGGGGGCGCTGGCCGAGCGAGCGGTGACCATCGGCTTGATCAATCCGCTCAGCCCGCTGGGTTACAGTGTGGACATGGCGCAGGCCCTGATGGAGTACGCCCGCCACCGACAACCGCTCATCATCGCCGCGCTGGTCATGGCCGGTTCCACCGGCCCCATCACCCTGGCCGGCGTGCTGGCCCAGCAGAACGCCGAGATCCTGGCGGGCATCACCCTGGCACAACTGGTCAACCCCGGCACTCCCGTCATCTACGGCTCTACCTCGACCAACATTGATATGCGGACGGGCGCGTTGGCCATCGGCGGCCCCGAACTGGCGCTGGTCGTGGTAGCCACCGGCCAGATGGCCCACCACTACGGGCTGCCCTCCCGCGCCGGCGGTGCGCTAACCGACGCCAGTTTCCCCGATGCTCAGGCGGGTTTCGAGTCCATGCTTGGTCTGCTGACCACGGTCAACAGCGGCATAGACTTTGTGCTCCACGCAGGGGGCATCCTCAGTTCTTATCTGGCCTTCTCCTACGAGAAATTCGTCCTTGACGACGAGATGTGCGGTATGGTGCGCCGCTTCCGGCGCGGGATCGAGGTCACACCCGAGACGCTAGCCTATGACATCATCGCCAGGGTGGGGCCGGGCGGCAATTTCCTGACGGAGCCGCAGACGTTGGAGCGTTGCCGCACGGAGTTCTGGCAGCCCGCAGTCTGCGACCGAGGAGGGTTGGAGGCGTGGATGGCCGGTGGGCAGCAGGACGCCATCGTCCGTGCGCAACAGCGTTGGCAGAGGCTGCTGGCGGAGCACGAGGATCCGCCACTGGATGCGACGACGGCCCGCCAATTGCAGTCGTTCGTGGGGGATGGTTCAATTACAGGCGAAAATAGGGTGACACTTTGATCTCTGCTGCACACCGCCGCCCGGCGATGAAGTCGCCGGGCTACAGAGCAGCGGGGGATCAATCCCCCTTACTTGCCGCAAAGACCGTTTTCCTGCTGTGTTGCGGCGTAAG
>QMOC01000467.1 GCA_003648085.1 Chloroflexota bacterium | reverse complement strand
GAGCGGGATGGTGGGGGCCAGCGTGGGCAGCACGAAGATAGACATAGGGTTGTCGGTGAGCAGCAGTGCACTCAGTGACACCCCCAGGGCTGCGAACGCCAAAATGGCGGCTATCCACTTACCACGTGCCATACTTGTTACCCCCTCGTATTGTCTTCCCATTCTAATACCATCGTGGACGTAGCGCAACTACGATGCCACACTTGGCGAATGCCCTGGGTGAGATGAACGCAACGCGCCGTAGGTCAAATTGCCAATTTGACCTACTTTCTGCACTTGACAAGTCAGCAGAGACATGGTAGGCTCTGCTCATTCCAACGGGAGGAGGGGTATATGGATCAAAAGAACTTACCACTTTTTTTAGTCATCTTCGGCGTTGGCGCTGTGGTAGTGGCTGCGTTAGTGTTCGTGCTGGCGTCCCTGGCGCGCGGGGCGGGTGCACCTGTCCCAACAATTGCATCAGTACCCCCCACTGCCTCTAACACCCCCTCGCCGGTCACAGCGGAGGTTGCATCGCCCACTCCCGCGCCCGCGACCGAGACGCCCGCTGCCGCATCAGATACGGGGACCCCCGAAGTTGCTCCTGATTTCACCCTCGAACGGGCCGGCGGTGGCACGCTCACACTATCGGAGCAGTTGGGCCAAGGGCCGGTAGTGCTGGTCTTTTTCCAGAAATGTGGCTGAGGGCCCGACCGCTCGCAACTCGTTGGGTTGCAAAGAAATTACGAAGCATTCCAGGATGCCGGAGCGCAGGTGATCGCGTTGGCTGTCGCCCCTATATCGGCGGTGGAGGGTGTGCAGAAGAGCACCGGGGCCACCTACCCTCTGCTGGCTGACCCCGGTCATCAGGTCGCCGAGGCTTACGGCGTGTACAACTTGCTGGGCGATAATCTTGCCGCGCCATCTGTGTTCGTCATTGGGGAGGATGGGAGTATCGTGTGGCACTACGTCGGTCATAAGGCCAGCGACCGACCTGCCATACAGAGAATCCTGGAATATGTACCGTGATGCGCGCCACGTTCAGATAGTTCCCAGTGGAGGCCCGATTTCAGCCCGGAAAACCCCGCTAAACCGGGGCTTCCGTCGAGTGTTGTACCGCATGCTACTGGGAGTGGATGAGACCATTACTACCTACGACCGCCTCGCTGCACGCTACGCGGCACGGACGACCTATCCGCTGGAGCGGGAACTGACGTGTTTCAGGCGGATGATCCCGACCAGCGGGTTGGTGCTCGATGTAGGGTGCGGGGCGGGACAGTACGCCCGGGCGTTGGAAGCACGGGGGCTGCGTGTCGTAGGCCTCGATCTCTCCCTGGGTTTGCTTCGCCAGGCACAGGCGGCGGGGACGGATCGGTTGGTGTGTGCTGATATGCGCTGCCTCCCCTTTGCCGACGACTGTAGCGATGGCTGCTTCGTTTGTGCCTCGCTGCTGCACCTGCCCCGCACCCAGGCCCCCAAGGCACTCTCGGAATTTCGCCGCGTACTGGGCACCGGCGGCGCGCTCTACATCGGTGTGAAAGAGGGAGAGGGGGAGGAGTGGGTGGCCGACCAGGAGGGCTACGAGCGTTTCTTCGCTTACTACCGACTGGAGGAGATTGACTGGCTGATACAGGCAGCAGGTTTCGAGGTCGTGGATGGTTGGATCAGCCCACCGGGAGCAGGTCAACGCCATAACTGGCTGAACCGGTTTGCGGTGGTGCGCGCTTGCGGAGGAGCGCATCCTTCGGGCCTATAGCGTGTTGTAGCGTATAGGTATGGACGCAGGGACTATCGCTATCATCGGTCTATGCTTATTTCTGGCGCTGTGGTACGGCGGGGGGCATCTGTACAACCGTCGCCGTGGGCAGCGCCTCTTTCATTGGCTGGAGAGAGGGCTGGAAATGCTGGGCGGCGAGGTCGAGGCAGGCTGGATCGGCTCGCCTGCCTCCGGTGCCCGGATCAACGTTATCCACGCGGCTCCTCCCTTTCGACGGCTGGAGATCACATTGTTGCTGGAGAACCGCGAGATCCCGTTCCTCTGGCTGTTTGACCGCTTGCGCGGGAAGCGGGATTGGCTTATAATAAGAGCGACACTTCGCTCACCGCGCCGGGGTGAGATGGAAGTGGGCTCGGCCAAGAGAAAGGCCGCCCGCCGTCGGGAGCAACCCTGGACGTGGCAGGAGGGGCCGCACGGGCTGGCCGTGGCGTATCAAGGCCCTGGCGCTCAAAAGCAAGTGGCCGCGTTGGAACCTTGGCTGGAGGCTTACGGTGCCCACCTGCACCGCTTTTTCTGGCATAAAACCGACCCACATATCCAATTGCAGATGAAAGTGGGCGGGCTGCTCCCTACGCCGAGCGAGAAATTCCTGGCCGACCTCCAGGCTGCGATAGGAGGAGCAAAGCACATTAACAAGTGAATTTATTTCGGGGGCGAAAGGAGGTGTAGAGGGAGTCAAAGAGTCGAAAGTGTCCAAACAGGCGTTCAAACCGTGCTTTTTTAGTCACTTTCAAGAAGGAGGATGAACCGTGAATGCGATTCTGACTTTGATTATAGCTGCTATCGGCCTTGGCGTGGGCTACTTCCTCTACGCCAAGAACATTGACAAGAACATTATCCAGCCCGACGACAAGAAGGCGACGCCGGCCAAGATGTACATGGACGGGGTGGACTTCACTCCAGCCAGTCGCAACGTGCTCTTCGGCTACCAGTTCAAGTCCATCGCCGCGCTGGGGCCCATCGGTGGCCCCATTGTGGCCGCCCAGTGGGGATGGCTCCCAGCCTTGCTGTGGATCATCCTCGGCACCTTCTTCATCGGCTGGGTGCAGGACTATGCCAGCATCATCGTGCCGATGCGCTCGGAGGGGGACACCTTCGGCGCGCTGAGTTACAAACTCATCTCGCCCCGTGCCCGTGGCATCCTCCTCGTCTTCATCTACCTCTACCTGCTG
>QMOC01000466.1 GCA_003648085.1 Chloroflexota bacterium | reverse complement strand
TCGGTGGGGTCGAGCGTGACGCCGGGGATGTTGAACCAGAAGCCGATCCAGGTGACGATGAAGCGCAAGTCGTTCGGGTCCTTGCCCCGGTAGTTCTCGTAGCAGTAGCGGGCGCCCAGATAGGCGGAGGAGGCCAGACGGCGGGTCTCGTAGTTGATCAGCGGCCCCACGTAGCCGATGACCCCGCTCTCGGTCGCCATCGCGGCCGCGCAGCCGGCGATCATCTTGCCGTATATCATCTTGCCCATGTAATTACCGACATTGGGCGGGGCCTCTCCGGTGAGAACGTGGTCGCCGGAGATGTGGACAAAGGTGATGTCCGGATACTTCTCCGCTGCCCGGTCGGTATCCTCCATGAAGTCATCCGATGTCGTGAAGATGATCTTGGCTCCCTTAGAGACCATATCATCTACCACCTGCTCCAGGGTAGTCTCCGGTCGGTCGGCGGGGTTCAACTTGTCCAGATAGTCGAAGCGAGCATTGGGGAGTTTCTCGGTGACGTACTCGGCGGCGGTGTAATGGGCCTCGCTCCAGCCATGGTCGTTGTACGGGCCGACCAGGACGACGCCGAAGACGAACTCCTCCGGTGCTTCAGTGGCCTCCTCAGTGGGAGCCTCGGTCGGGGTCGGCTTTGGCCCGCAAGCAGCCAGCGCCAGGGCCACGATGACCAGGACACCTAGAAGGCTCCATAGATGCTTAGACATTCTTCACTTACCTCCTTTTGGGGATGTCGCTAACATAGTTGCTGCTAACTAAACGATGAAAGCACTTTACCGATGCGCACCACCTCCTTCCAGCATGGTTCCTACTGTGTGTATAGTCTAACACAAAGGCTGCGCTTTGGCAAAGCAGCGCCGCCGGAGAAATTTTAACCTCCAGGGTATTGACAAAGCACTATTTTTGTGGTAAGATGTAAACAGTTGTGCAAACGGTTGCATAATAGTTGCATAAAGCCGAGGTGAAACGTGCCTACGACTATCAAAGACGTCGCTGCCAGGGCTGGCGTCTCCCCTGCTACCGTTTCACGGGTCCTCAATGACCGCCCCGGCATCAGCCCTCAGACTCGCGAGCGGGTTCTACAGGCTGCACAGGAGTTGAACTACACTCCTTCCGTGGCAGCCCGCAGCCTCGCCACCGCACGCACGTACAACATCGGCTACGTCGGCTACAAATATGGTGCCGGCCCCCCCACCGACCTCAGATCCAGCAATGCAACGCCCGGCATCCTCGAAGGCATAGACGAGGAACTGACCAGACGGGGTTACCACTTACTCACCACCTATGTAGATAAAGAAATGGTGAGGGGCCTCGACGTGCCAAACATGGTGCGCCAAGGGCGGGTGGATGGGCTGATCCTGAATGGGCCAGCCATTCGCCCCCGCTTTATCCTCCACCTGCGAAATATGGGCCTTCCCGTCGTTCTTGTGGACAACCTGCTCAATGAAACAGCCATTGATTGTGTCCTGTGCGACAACGAAGGTGGTGCTTATCAAGCCACCAAACACCTCCTGGAGCATAATCACGAACGTATCGTCTTCCTCTCCGGCCCGGCCGACTGGCTCAGCAGCCGCGAACGCGCCGTCGGTTATCGCCGTGCGCTGCAGGAGGCCGGGCTTGAGCCCCGTGTTGTGTTCATGCCCAGTACCACCGTTGACACCGGGCGCGATGGGATACTCACCGCTTTGGAGGAATACCCCGATCTGACAGCAGTTATGGCAGTCAACGACGCCACGGCCGTCGGTGCCATCCAGGCTTGCCAGCAGGCAGGGCGTGCTGTTCCCGATGAGATCGCGGTTGTGGGCTTCGACGACGAACCTTGGGCCCAATTGCACATACCCTCTCTCACCACTGTCCGCATCTGCTGGTACGAGATCGGCATTCAGGCTGCCCGGCGTGTAGTGGACCTGATTGAACGAGACAACCAGGTTCCGATCCAGATGCGGCTGGCCGTTGAGTTAGTCATCCGCCAATCCTGCGGATGTCCAGTAACTACAGACTAATGAAAGGAGGGATGATATAGAGCGATACCGGATCATCGCGCGTAGCAGGCCCTTTGAGCATTATGTGACAAAAGTAAAATAAGGAGGAAAGAACAATGCACGGCAAGATATTCCGCAAACTGTGGGCCCCACTTGGCCTGTTGGTGGTGGTGGCGTCGCTGGTGACCTCGTGCGCGCCGACTACCGTCACTGTCACGGTCGAAGTACCAGTCGAAAAAACGGTCGAGGTACCCGTTGAGAAGACGGTCGAGGTGGTTGTCACTCCTACGCCGCCTCCCGCCGGGCCGGCGGTGTATCGCACTGCCGGTGGGTGGACCAAGCCACCCGCTTACCACGGCAACCGTTTCGCCCCTGGCGGCATTGGCGCGGCCTGGTGGTGGGTCTTTGAGCCCCTGTTCGTCTACGTACCGGCCACAGGCGAGACAATCCCGCGCCTGGGCGCCTCATTTGAGGAAACCACGGAGGCCCTCACCGTAAAACTGCAGCCCGGCGCCAAGTGGCACGACGGCACGCCCGTCACCTCGAAGGATGTCTGGAGCACCTTCCAGTTGCGCTATCTCCAGAACGCGGAAATCTGGAAGTACCTGGACGAGGTCCAAACGCCGGATGATGAGACGGTCGTCTTCAAGTGGAAGGAGCCGACCCCCCTGGCCAAGCCGCTGATCGCCGGGGAGATCATCTGCGCTCCCTACCATATCTACGGTGAGTGGGCTGACAAGGTTGACCTGACCGTGGCCCCGGACGAGGAGCCGAACAAGTCGGTCATGGAGGACCTGAGCAACTTCAAGCCGGAGTTCCCTATCGGGACAGGACCCTTCAAGGTGACCACAGTCACCGCCTCGGAGATGCTCCTCGACAAGTTCGCCGATCACTACGCCGCGGATAACGTCCACTTCGACAAGTTGGTGATCTTGCCCTGGCCCAACAACGAGGTG
>QMOC01000465.1 GCA_003648085.1 Chloroflexota bacterium | reverse complement strand
GCGTCACGCCGCTCACCCCGGCGCTGCTGTACCAACGGCAGGGCGGTGCCGAAGAGACCCAGCCAGAGCAGCGCAATCCCCAGGAGGCCCGGCACGTGGAAGTCTATTGCGCGCAGTGGGTGAGTCTGCACGCTCCTCTCTGCCATCACCAGCAGGCGCGGTGAGCCGCTCAGGGCCAGGTTGGCTTCGCTCAACAAGGTTCGCACCAGCCCCAGTCCCACCCCGGCCGAGGTCGGCCGCGCCGGGTCGTAGAACACCTCCACCGTGGCAGGCTCCCCGGCGCTCAGCAAGGCGGTCAAGTCTTGCGGGAGCACGATGACCACGCTCACTTCCCCCTTGTTCAGCGCTTCCAGCATCTCGGCCCGGGTTCCGATGTGCAGGCTGAGCACTTTCTCCGTCTCGGACGCCTCCAGCCCGGCCAGGAACTGTCCCCCGGCCGGCCCGGCGTCCTCGTTCGCCACCCCCAGTTGCAGGGTGAACCCGCCATCGCCGCCGAAGATCAACCCGAAGAAGGCGGCGAGGGCCACGGGCAATAGCAGCACCAGGAACATCGCCATGCGGTCGCGCAGGAACTCTCTGGCGTTGGCCAGATAGAGAGCCTTGATCTCCCTCATGCTCGGATCCTCCTTCCCGTGAGTTTCAGGAATACGTCTTCCAGCGTAGCCCGGCGCACAGTCATATCTTTGAAGGCCAGCCGGCCTTCCGTGACCAGTTCAAACAGCCCGGCCATCGTGCGGGGCACATCGGTCGAGTACAGCGTGGGGTGACCATCTTCGAGGATCATCTGGGTGACGCCGGGCAGGGCGGTCAGGCGCTCATGGGGCGGCTCGCCCAGGGGGACGAATTCGATGGCCGTCTCCTGGAAGTGCCGGTTGATGAGCGCTTCCGGCGTGTCCAGAGCGATGATCCGCCCGTGGTCCATCACCGCCACGCGGTCGCACAACTGCTCGGCCTCTTCCATGTAGTGGGTGGTGAACAGCACGGTCTTGCCGGCGCGCTTCTGGGCGCGTATCACGTCCCACAGCCCGCGCCGCGCCTGCGGGTCGAGCCCGGTGGTCGGCTCGTCGAGAAAGATCAGGTCCGGGTCGTTGACCAGCGCCAGGGCCACGGCCAGCCGCTGCCGCTGCCCGCCGGAGAGGTCTTTGCTCCGCGTCCCCGCCTTCTCCTGCAAGCCGACCATCTCGATCACCTCGTCGGTTGGTAGGGCCCTGGGGAAAAGGCAGGCGAACAGGTCAACCAGTTCGCGCACGGTCAGCCGGGGATACAGGCCGGTGGTCTGCAACTGTGCCCCGACGCGGGCTCTGATCTGGCGCGACAGTGCGCCGTGCTCTATCCCCAGCACGACGATCCTGCCCGCGTCTGGCCGGCGTAGCCCGAGGATACATTCCACCGTGGTCGTCTTGCCCGCGCCGTTGGGGCCGAGCAAGCCGAAGATCTCGCCCGCCGCGATGCTGAAAGTCACCCCGTCGGCGGCCAGGGTATCTCCGTATCTCTTGCACAAGTCGTGCACTTCGATAGCCATTTGATTCATATTCCTGCCTCCTGTGCGCATATTAGCACCTGAACATCGGTCGCACATCGTCCCCTGGGACATTTTTGTACCCGTACTTTTGGACACTGTACGGAAGTACAATTGCGCCTCGGCCTCTTTATATGTACAATAAGCAATGAGGTCATCCTATGCTGAAGCGGCTACTTCCCGATCCGGAGCGTCCGACCCCCGACGACATCGCTATGTCGCGGCCCTTCTTTCTGATCCTCTACCTGGTGATGGCCGGGGGCTACCTGGCCGTCCTGCTCTCTGATGCGTCGTTGCGGGAACCGGCGCGCCTGGCGCTCTTCACGGCGCTGATGCTGGCACAGGGTGCTCTGTACTGGCTCAGCGAGTCCCGGACCACGTTCCGGCGCCGGTGGTTGGCCTATTTCGTCGGACAGGGGGCATTGACCTTCGCCATCGGCTTGTTGACGCACGGCCATTGGCTCATCCTGGCGCTATATATGGCCTTGATGGGCCAGGCTGCGGGAATGTTGTGGCCCAATCTACGTGCCATCGCCCTGACCGTGTTCATCTGCCTGGGCCTTCTAACCCTCAACCTGATCGTGTCGTGGGGGCTCCAGGAGTTTGTCCAGTTCTTGCCTCTCATCGGGCCTATGCTGGCCTTCGTGCTCACCTATGTGGTGCTCTTTGTCCGTCAGGCGGAGGCACGCGAACGGGCCCAGGCGCTGCTGCGCGAATTGGAGGCCGCCCACCGTCAATTGCAGGAGTACGCCGCCCGGGTTGAGGAACTGACCGTCAGCCGGGAACGTCAGCGCATGGCACAGGAACTGCACGATACGCTGGCCCAGGGGCTGGCGGGGTTGATCCTGCAACTGGAGGCAGCCGACAGCCATCTGGAGAGCGGCAACCCGGCCCGGGCGCAAGCCGTGATCCAGCAGGCCATGCAGCGGGCCAGGACCACGCTGCACGAAGCCCGTCGGGCCATCCACGCTCTACGCCCGGCCGCGCTGGAACAGGGAAGCCTGATAGACGCCCTGGGCCGGGAGGTGGACCAGTTCGCGGCTACCACTGGCCTCCGCACCACATTTGACGTGGACGCCGACTCTCTGGTCGTGCCGTCGGAGGTGGCCCAGGACATCTTACGCATCGTCCAGGAGAGTCTGAGCAACGTGGCCCGTCACGCCCGCGCCAGTCACGTCCTGGTCCGGCTGGCACAGAGCAGCGAGGGATTCCAGGTGCTGGTGCAGGACGACGGCGTGGGGTTCGATCCGGCCGAGGGGTTGGAGCGGCCGGGGTGTTTTGGGTTGGCAGGAATGCAGGAGCGGGCGCAGCGCGTGGGAGGAGTGCTGCGGGTGGAGAGTGCGCCGGGGAGGGGGACGAGGGTGGTGCTGGAAGTGAGGAAAGAGAAGGGATGATACGCGTCCTCATCGCCGACGATCACCTCGT
>QMOC01000464.1 GCA_003648085.1 Chloroflexota bacterium | reverse complement strand
GATCGAGCAGTGGACGACGTGAAGATTCCCCAGGAACTCTACCCTGCGTTGGCCAGATTCGTCGCCAAGGCCCATCGCATCCCCAACCTGAAAGCGGCCATCCTCTTCGGCTCGGCCGTCACCGGCGAGTTCCGCCGCAAGAGTGATGTAGACGTGCTGTTACTCTTCGACACCGACCACGACCCCGAGATGGGGCCGGAGGCCCAGGCTGCGCTGGCGCTGTCGGCGGAGATCGCTGCCGAATGTGACCTGGCCCACCCTTTCTCGTTCGTGATGGAGAACCTGCGCCGGGGCGACCTCGCTCCCGATTTCCTGTGGGAGGCGGCACGGGAGGGCATTGTGATCTGGGCCGCCCCCTCGTTGATCCTGCTGCCGGCCTCCCATCCGCGCCTGGAGCCGATGCTGTTGGTCACTTATTCCACGCGGGGGATGAGTGGACGGGACAAAGGAGCGTTGCACCGCGCCCTGTACGGCTACCGGGTGGAGAAGAAAGTGGGCGAGAAGGTGTACGTGAGCGAGAAGCCGGGGCTGATCAACAAGGTGGGACAGCGGCTGGGGCCCGGCGTCGTGCTGGTGCCGGCCCGTGCCGCCGACCGGCTCGTCGGCCTTTTGGAGCGGCACGGAGCGACGTACCGGGTGACGAGGGTGTGGCGGTAGCGGGTGCTGGACCAACTGGCCGTGATGCTGCCGGAGGAGTTTGGAGAGGTGAGGGTGGAGGTGCAAAGTAAGTTCTGATCGCAGTCCCGGGAAGGAGGAGAAGTTATGCCACAGGTCACCAACGTTAACGCGCTCCAGGCGTTCGCTGACATCCTGCCCAACCCGCGCGATCTTGAACCTCAGCCAAGGGAATTCTGGAACTGGTTGAGAGTATGGCACGAGCGGGTCTTGAGCGAGCGCCTTCGAGATGCTGACCTCGTACGGAGACGTCTCGAAAGTGTTGGAAAAGGTTTGTTGCAGGCCTTATGTCTCTGGATCGGAATGTCAATAGATGCAGCTACTACGGCGGACCTGCTCGAAGCATTGCAAGATGCAATCGCTACAGACCCATCCCAGACCTGGTGCCAAGACCTGTTTCTGCTGATGGAGCTCCTCCAGGGCAGGAGTCACGAGGCTATCCACACTATTGGCCGCGTTCTACTTCCCGAGCCAATTATCGCCCTCATAGATAGCGATGCCTTCACTCCCAACGGCCGGCGCTTGGCCTATGCAATGCAGGCATACTATCAGAACCCCGCTAACCTGACCGTCCTTGTGTTGTTCGAGCACGCGGAGAGGGTGGGCTACACGCGCTACGCCTTGGTACCTCGGGCCGAGGAGGGAGACCACGCAATTCGTGAGGATGAGGCTGAGTATGCGGCGCAGCGAATTCAAGAAGGGGAGGACCTCTCTGCCCTTACCGTGCCGGTAGTGGATCAGGCACTGCAGACGTTTGAGACTAGGCACGGAGGCAGAAAGCGAAGCACCTGCGCACGCATCTTGCAGGAAAGCGGCGATTCGACACTGGTTTTCATCTATCGCGTATTGCGAGAAGCCAACATCCCCGAGATGGATCGGACCCTCTTCGGAGATGAAGTGGAGACCATTGTGTTAAGATTCAGGGACCGGCTGCGCTCTCTGGAGGAGCGCTCAACCAAACACATCGGGGTCTCGATCGCAAGTGCCATTGCATCTCACCTCTTGGAGGCTAAAGTTGAGTATATAGACGACACAAGCCGAACAACGCGGCAGGCAGTGGACGGTCTCCTTGATAGCCTGCTCAAGAGAGAAGACGATCAGTTGCGACTGGTGGGAATCTGCCTACATCAATCCCCACTGGAGGGTAGCCCTGTCCTGCTAGTGCGTTGCGACAAGAGCAAATCTCTCGCCCCTACCGTTGAATTCTTAGAGGAAAAAGAAATCTCCCTGCTGGAAGAGTTGGAAGACGTGGAGTACATCAGCCTGGCGTTTGATCGAATTGTGGGGGAGAGGAGACGCCCCTATATCTTCAAGCTGCGTTTCGAGCCAATCGCGGGTTCGTACTTTGTGCGCTACTCCTGTGGTCGCCTTTCCAGGTACCTCCGTAACCAGTTTGAGCACTATCTGAGAGAGAAGTACGATGTCAGAGCTATTCCCACAACTGGATAGACGACTGGTACGACGCCTGCTCCGCACCGGTGTGCACGTGTCGAGGGGGCAAGCCGAGTTGGGACAAGTCGTCGCAGTTCTCGAAGAGCTGGGACTGATCACCACAACTCACCGGCGGTATATAGAATGCGCCAATCCGAACGATGAAGACTACTGGGACGTCGTAGATCGCAATTGCCCAGGCAAGATTGAGCTAGAGGACGAAGGTCCTTACGAGTGCCCGATCTGCGGTCGCATTGTAGAATATCCGGCTGTCCATAAGGAGGTCTTTGAGGATCTATACATCACGGTGCAACAAGAAGGCGTCGCCAACTACCTTTTCGCGGCCCTAGAAGGACTGGATGTCGTTGCCGCTCTCAAGCCGGTAGACCACATCGCGGCAAAGATAACTCTATCAGGCAAGAAAGCCCTTGTTGTCCCCATCGTGGACTACGCGGGGGCAGGGTGGCGAGCGAGTGGCCTGGATGCCCATAAGGTTCACGCCTACGTGATCGCATCCCCTATCAACTTACCACCGCGAGAGTGCCTGGAAAGGGCATATCATATTGAACTCGCTGATGTCCTAGCTCACGACGAGGCATGGCTAGCAAACGTCCTCAACGCCGCTGCTCAACCCAGGCACACCGCTTTCATCAGTTATTCTCATAGAGATGCCCCCTTCGTGGATCGGTTGGCAGAAGATCTTGTGGCCAGCGGAGTAGGTGTCTGGCTTGACCGCTGGGAGATAAGAGTAGGTGATTCCATCAGTGACAGAATCCAGTTAGGACTCCAGGAGAGCGATTACCTACTCGTCGTTCTTTCCCCCAACTCCGTGAACTCGCCTTGGG
>QMOC01000463.1 GCA_003648085.1 Chloroflexota bacterium | reverse complement strand
TGTGCATCTACGTCGAGACGCTGGCCCCAGTTGACTGGACCGACCTTGCGGAGGCCAACCTGGTGGGCTTCTCCAGCACCACCGCGACCACGCCTGCAGCCTACGGGACGGGTTATCCTTCATATTGGTCGAGCACCTGGACGAGGTGTTGGAAACGGCCCTCGCGCCGGAAGCGGCGCTTGAACTGGATGTGGAGGAGGTGGTGGGGGCAACGGCCGCTCGCAATTGGTGGCCGAACTGCTCCCGTAGGCGACGCCCGCTTAGCGGTCAACGAAAGAGCCCCGGAGAGTCACACTCCGGGGCTCTTTGTGTGCACACCGCACTCTTTCTTCGTTGGCGCGCGTGGGCTCTAGTGATGGATGTAGGACAAGATGGCATCTTGTCCTACTTGGCCCGGCGGTTATGACACAATAAACGGGCTGGTCGCACTCATTCGCTGCGCAGCAGCAGAGGTAGGTAGAGACGCGGCTCCATTGGCCTCAGGACGATCAATCCGTCCAGGGGTGGCAAGACGACCTGGGTGACCAGGCTCCCATCGTTGATCTCCGGCGCTTGAGTGCCGCTGATCTTCTGGAAGGTCCCGCCCAGAGGGACTGTCTGAGTGGTCCTTGTGGCATTGACCAGCGCCAGCCCGCCGATGTAATCACGCCGCCAAACGTTGCGGCTGCCCACCTGCAGGCGCACGCCGTCCAACCAGACGGCGCCGGTGGTCTCACCCAAGCCGAAGTGGAGCACCGCCTGCGGGTCGTTGCCGACGGCGCTGCCGCTGACCTCGTAGAACCGCCAGGTCGTGGTCAGCGGAGAAGCGCCGAACCAGAGGTGCTCCTTCCAGGGCCAGTGGTTCTGCTGCAGGTAAGCGCTGATCGTGCGCTCGCGGTCGGCCTTGGCCCAGAAAGAGAGGGTGTAGTCGGTGCCGGAGATGACCTCGAGCGGCGCGAAAGAGAATTCGACCTGCCAATCTGTGCCCTGGGACTGGATGACGTCAATGCGGGCCGAAGAGGTGCCCGAGGCAGCGGTGGTGCTATCGAGCGAGAGAGTGGCGGAGTAGCCCTCCTCCTCATCGGCCTCGAGGTCCCACTGCTCCAGGTCGTCCTGGCTCTCGAAGTCGCCGCCACCGACCAGGTTGGGTGTGGACAGGGGGGGCATAGCGCGATGGGCTGGGCCCAGCGGCCGGCCCAGGTAACCCCGCCCCTGGCCTTCGTTGTCGTACTCGTCGAACCACAGGAGGCATAGGGAGCCATGGCCGTTGGTGTTGATCTCGTAACTGAAAAAGCCATCGTTCAGGAGTGCCGTCGCCAGGCCGAAGCGCATCTTGCGGTAGTTGGGCACGAAGTCAGGATCGTCGCAGGGATTCTCGTACTCACCGCTGCCGGTAGGGTCGGGGCCACCGTCGTCCTCGTAGGTCTCGATCATTGTCAGGTTGGGATTTCTGGCCTGCTCCATCCACTCGAAGTAACTGCCGCCCTCAGTCGGGCCGAACACCGCCTCCTGCCAGGGGACGCCATAGGCGGTGCCATCGTCCATTGGGAAGCCCTCGAAGTTATTGCCGTTGAGCAGGTCGTAGTTAGGCATCCCCCAGTTGACGAAGATGATGGGGTCGGGGCCGACGGCGTTGCGGATAGTTTCCTCATAGTGCCGCAGCCCCTCGTTCCAGGCCGCGTCGAACTCGGCGTAGTCGGTGATGAGGGTGTTAGATTGGTCGGGGTCAATCGTGCGGGCGGTGGAGTTGCCGATGAGCCAACTTTCATCGGGGTCGGAGCGGTCAATCAGGATGCCGTCCCACAGGGAGTTGGAGAGCAGATCGATGGCGACGCGGGCATTATAGTCGGCCCAGGTCTCCGGGCCTATGGTGGGGCTGACGGTGGCGGTAGGGCAGAACGTGCTCAGGTTGAGCAGCCAGGAATTGGGCCAGAAGGTGATGTGAGCAGCAATGCGGGTGCCGGCTGCGTGGGGCGCGGCGGGCCGGACGTAGCCCCGGCGCACGGTTAGCGTTTTGGCCGCCGGGTTCACCGCCTCGACGAGGACGCTCTCCCCTTCGATGAGCGCAGTATCGCTGACGACAAACAGTTCGTAGATGTCCACGCCGTCAGTGGCGGTGACGGCGGCAACGTGAAAGACGGTCATCGTCGCGTCCACATCCGCCGTCAACTCCGTGCCGACCTGGGTCAGGAACCATTCGGGCGGGATGGCCAGCACTTCGGCATTTTCCTCAGGGCCGGCGTCGGGATCATAACTCAGTTCGCAGGCGTTGGTGGAGTTGAGGAGCAGGATGTCGGGGTTGAGTGCCTTCAGGGGGGTGATAAACTCGGACGCCCAGTTGTCCAGGATGACCCAGTCATAGCGGGCGATGTCGGTGAGGGGCTGCTCCCAAGGGTCGGGCCACCACATCCCCAGGCGGGGGAAGGGGAGGGTGAGGGAGTGGCCGGCGGCCACCTCATCTCCCTGCTTCGGCCTCATCCGGGGGGGTGGAGCCGGGCTGACAGGGATGTCGTCGGCGCAGGAGACAGCGGACAGGGTGAGCAGGACTGAAGTGAGACCCAGGCCGAGGGTCAGGGCAACGGATAAAAATCTGGTTCTCATCGCATTCTCCTTATCTCCAGGACCAACGGAAGCAGTAGTCGCTGCCAGTTGGCCCGCATCGCGGCCGTGCGAATGATGGTCTGGTAGTCGGGCACGGCGATTACGGCGCTGTTGGTGATGACCTGAGGGGCAGTGGCGGTGACGGTGACGGCGTACTGGGCATAGGCCTCCCGCAGGATGCGCACTGCCGTCTCTGCTCTCAGCCGAGGCAGGCCGGCCCCGTCCCGCAGCCGGGCAATCTCGTCGGCTGTGACTATCGTAACACGGGCAGCCCGCAGATGCAAATGATAGGGGCGGCGTGCAAACTCGAACTTCCTGAGCTTGTCATAACCATAGACCACGGTCTGGAACGGTTCCAACTGCCTGTGGATGACATC
>QMOC01000462.1 GCA_003648085.1 Chloroflexota bacterium | reverse complement strand
ATGCGCCAGGGTGCGGAGGGGGCCTGGCTGTTCCACATCGCCTACACGCCGGAGCCCCATCCGGGAACGTTGTTCTTCCCCTTCCACCTGCTGCTGGGAAAGGTGGCGGCGCTGCTGCCCGGCCCTGAAAACAGCCTGACGACACGCATGGTGTGGACTTACCACGTGGCACGGATGCTCTTCGGACTGGGGTTGTCGCTGACGACGTATCGCTTCCTGGCCGAGTTCACGGCGCGGGTGCCGGTACGACGCCTGGCCTGGCTGATGGTGATCTGCGGTGGGGGACTGGGCTGGCTGCTGGTCGCGTTGGGACAGTCCGATTGGCTGGGCAGCACGCCGCTCGATTTCTACTTGCCGGAGGGCTTCGCCTTTCTGACCCTCTACGCCTTCCCGCACATCGCACTGGCCCAGTCGCTGCTACTGGGGGGGATTTTGTTCTTGTTGAGGGCCTGGGGGGTAAGTCCCACGTCCGACATCCGAGGCTCAAGTCGCGCACCACGCATCACGTTTCACGTTTCACGTTCCACGTTCCACGCGGCAACGGCAGGGGTATGCTGGTTCGCAATGGGCTTCATCGTCCCCTTCTACGTGGCGGTGGCCTGGGCCGTGACCGGAGCAGCCTGGCTGACGCTGACGCTGCGGGAACACAGGTTGCCCTGGCGAGAGGGCCTGATGGCGACGGCGGCGGCGCTCATCCCCGCACCGGTCGTGGCCTACAGTGCGTGGGTTTTCACCAGCGACCCGGTGTACGCGACCTGGGCGGCGCAGAATCGGATTTCGTCGCCGCACCCGCTGCACTACCTGGCGGCGTATGGGGTGCCGCTGACACTGGCCGCTTTCGCCGTGCGAGATGCCTGGCGCGACGAGGGGCCGGCCTGGCTGGCGCTGGCCTGGGTGGGGGTGGCGCCGCTTCTCGTCTACCTGCCGTTCAACCTGCAACGACGCATGGTGGAGGGAGTACAGGTGCCGCTCAGCCTGCTGGCGGCGGCAGGAGCGGTGCGACTGTGGAGAGCGGGGCAACGTTGGTTGGTCGTGACCCTGCTGGCGCTGATGATCCCCACCTACCTTGTCTTCCTGGCCGGCAGCAGCGCCTGGATGCTCACCCGGCCTCCGCTCGTCTTTCGCGATGCCGGTGAAGTGGCCGCGTTGGACTGGCTGGCCGGGCAAGTCCGGCCCGACGACGTGGTGCTGGCGGCCTACGAGACGGGCAATTACCTGCCAGCGCGGGTGGGAGCGCGGGCGTTCCTGGGCCACGGCCTGGAGACAGTGGACGCCGCTGAGAAAGAAGCGCTGGTGGCCCGCTTCTTCGACGCGACGACGGACGACGCCTGGAGACAACGACTATTGGCACGATACGGCGTGGATGTTGTCTTCTGGGGACCGGCGGAGCGGGCGCTGGGAACGTTCGACCCCCGCACAGCACCCTACTTGCGCCAGGTGTACGCGGGGCAGGGCTACGAGATCTTCGAAGTCGAACGATGACGAGAGCAGGGAACGGCACTCTCTGATGGCACAATGAGCAACTGGCGGAAAGTCTGGCCCCCGGTAGCGATCCTGGCTGGGGCGATGGCGCTCAAGGCAGCGTTGCTGGCCCTTGACGCGGTTCCCTTCAATGGTGACGAGGCGGTGGTGGCGTTGATGGCCCGCCACATCCTGCAGGGAGAGCGGCCCTGGTTCTTCTACGGTCAGGCCTACATGGGCAGCCTCGACGCCTATCTGGTCGCCGGGGCTTTCGCCGTGTTGGGGGAAACCGTACTGGCGGTGCGGGTGGTGCAGGTGGTGCTCTTCGCCAGCACGCTGCTGACCGGCTACGGCGTGGCCCTGCGCATCACCGCCGCCCGACGCACCGCGCTGGTGACCGCGCTGTTGCTGGCCTTTCCCCCTGTGCTGCTGACCCTTTACACAACCGCGTCGTTAGGTGGCTACGGCGAGGCGCTGCTGGCGGGCAACCTCCTGCTCTGGTGGGGACACCGCCTGGGTTGGGAGGATGCGCAGCGCCGGGGGTTGTGGCTGGCGTGGGGACTGGTGGCCGGCCTGGGTTTCTGGGCCTTTGGGCTGGTGCTGGTCTACCTGGTACCCGTGGCATCGTGGCTTCTGTGGCGGCTGCGCGCTCGCCCCTGGCGGGGGTATCTGCTGGCTACGTTGGGTTTCGCCGTCGGCAGTCTGCCCTGGTGGCTGGGCAACCTGGGCCGCGTGGACGTCGCCGTGGCGGAACTTTCGGGGGCGGCGGTGCGCAGCACGGTCACGGCTGATAGTCTCCTGGGCAACGTCGGTGCGCGGACCTTCAACTTCGTCGTTTTGGGGCTGCCCGCGCTCTTCGGCCTGCGCTTCCCCTGGAGCGTGGAGGGGCCGCCGCTGTGGCTGGCCGTGCCCGTGCTGGCGCTCTACCTGGGCGCGCTGGGCTACGGGCTGCGCCGGGATGATGGGGATATTGCTCGTTCTGGCCGCCTGTTGCTGTGGGGTATCTGCGGGACGTTGTTCCTCGGTTTCGTGCTGACCCCCTTTGGGGGCGATCCTTCGGGGCGTTACTTCCTGCCGCTCTACCTGCCGCTGTCCATCTTCACTGCCGACGCTCTGGCAGCGCTGCGGGAGCGCGCCGGACGCTGGGCCTGGGTGCTGCTGGGGGCCGTCCTGGCCTTCAACCTGGTCGGCACGGCCCAGGCGGCGTTCACCAATCCGCCGGGCATCACCACCCAGTTCGAAGCCATCACCCAGGTGGACCACCGCTACGACGCAGCGTTGATCCGATTCTTGCGAGCACACGGCGGCACACGCGGTTACGCCAATTACTGGGTGACGTATCCCATCGCGTTTCTCTCCGGTGAGGAGATCATCCTCGTGCCCCGCTTGCCCTACAAGGCCGACCTGCGGTATACTTCTCGTGACGACCGCTATGCGCCTTACGGGGAGGAAGTCGAGGCCAGCCCCACCGTGGTCTACGTCACCAGCAATCACCCGACGCT
>QMOC01000461.1 GCA_003648085.1 Chloroflexota bacterium | reverse complement strand
CCCACGTCCACCATGCGGGCACGGCCTTCTTCGTCTATGTGCGTCAACTCTCCAATCCCCACTCTCTAACCTCCAATCTCCGACATCACCCGCTTCTCCGGCCGGCGCCGTTCGTCCAGATGATGGCGCAGCGGCTTATTCTCGATGCCTCTCAGAAGCAGCGCCTTGATCTGAGCAACGTCCGCCCCCTGGCGCAGAGGTGTGCGCAGGTCAATCTCGTAATCGGAGAGGAGGCAGGGGCGCAGTTGACCGTCGGCGGTGAGGCGCAGGCGATTGCAGCGATAGCAGAAGTGCTCGCTGATAGGGGTGATAAAGCCAAGCGTGCCTTGTGCCCCCGGCAAGCGATAGCAACGGGCCGGCCCATTGCCGACGCTTACCTTCGCCGGCTCCAACCTCCCCAGCGCGGCTTCAATCCGCTGACGAATCTCCCGCGCCGTCACAACTTTCTCCCGCCATCCGCCGTCTGCCAGCACCCCGTTCCCCACCGGCATCAGTTCGATAAAGCGGACGTTCCATCCTGTCTCCATCGTCTTCCTGGCGAAGTCCACGACCTCATCGTCATTCATCCCTCGGATGACGACGGTGTTGATCTTGATCGGCTCCAGCCCTGCCCGCCGGGCCGCCTCCATCCCGACCAGGACGTCCTCCATCCGGCCCAGCCGCGTGATGCGTCGGAAACGGTCCGGGCGCAGCGTGTCCAGGCTGATATTGACTCGCCGGAGGCCCGCGGCAGCCAAATCGGCAGCGTAGCGCCCAAGGAGGATGCCGTTGGTCGTCATCGCCAGGTCGTCAATGCCGGGGATGCGGGCCAGACTGCGCACCAAATCCACGATGCCCAGCCGGACCAGCGGCTCCCCGCCGGTCAGCCGCACCTTGCTGATGCCCAATTCGGCCGCGGCACGCACCACAGTCTCGATCTCCTCGTAGCGCAGGATCTCCTCGTGCGGTCGCCAAGGCACCCCTTCCGGCGGCATGCAATAGACGCAGCGCAGGTTACACCGGTCGGTCACGGAGATACGCAGATAACTGATGGGGCGATTGTAGGCGTCTAGATGAGCCATAGCGAGTCGGCGAATCAAATCAAAAGAGTCTGGCTAAAATTCGTGGGGAGAAAAGGCCGGAGGCCCCGCTTCAGCGGGGATTTTCCGGCTGAAGCCGGACGTCCCACTGATTTTAGCCACACCTTAATCAAAAGATGTGGACGGCGGAGGCTTTGAAAGCGATGTATACCTCCAGCCCTTCCCGCAGTTCCATCTCCTCAAGAGATCGCCGGGTTATCACGCAGGTGAAATCCGGCGGAACGCGCACGGTGACGTAGACGACCGTTCCTTTGTTCGCTATGTTCACGATGCGGCCCTGGAAACAATTCCGGGCACTGGAACGGAGTGGCTCTCTAGAGATGATAATGTCCTCCGGTCTGATCGAAGCGTGCATCTGCCCTACGAGATCGGTCACTACGGCTATCTTCACCCCATCAAGGGACAGTACTCTGTAGCCATCCTCTCCGGGATGGATCTCCCCTCGGAAGATGTTCCTCACCCCGACGAAACGGGCCACGAACTCAGAACCTGGCTTCCTGAAAATCTCCTCCGGCGAGCCCACCTGCACTACCCGCCCTTCGTTCACCACTCCGATGCGGTCCCCCAGCGCCACCGCTTCCTCAAAGTCGTGCGTAACGTGGATGGTGGTGGTACCCAGTGCCTGATGCAACCGTGCCAACTCGCGTTGCAGCCCTTCCCGCGTCTCCGGGTCAAGCGCGCTCAGCGGTTCGTCGAGGAGCAAGAGCCAAGGCTCGACGACCAGTGCCCGGGCCAGGGCCACCCGCTGCTGCTCGCCCCCGCTCAGTGTGCCCGGCATGCGGTGAAGCAAATGATCAATGGAGAGCAGTCGGCTTATGGCAGCGACGCGCTCCTCGACGGCCTTGCGACCCATCCTCCTCAATTTAAGCCCGAAAGCGATGTTCCCGGCCACGCTCAAATGAGGGAAGAGGGCATAGTCCTGATAGACGAAGCCGATACCGCGTCGTTCAGGTGGTACATCGGTGACGTCCGCACCGTTCAGCAGGATGTGTCCCTGATGGGGTTGATGCAACCCGGCGATAGTCTCCAGGAACACCGTCTTGCCCGCGCCGGTCGGGCCGAGGATGACGAAGTACTCGCCAGCCGCGATCTCAAGGTTGATCTGGCGCAGGTGAAACTCCTTCAGGTCAACCCACAGGTCTCTCACCTGCACGCTTCCGCTGCCACTCACACTTCACCTCTCTTCCGTCCGGTGGTCGCTTGCAGATCACACATTCCATTCATCCAATTCGCCCCGCACGGTCTGTAAGAGGGCTTCGGCTTTGAGTTGGGCCAGTGTGTAGCAGGGAGCCTCCAGGTGCTCGGCCAGCGCCTGCGCTAACCCCTGGTCGAAGGCCTCGTGCTCCATATTGATCACCACCGAGCGGATGTGAGCCCGTGGGAACATCTCCGCCATGCGATAGGCTTCCTCTTGCGGCGGCAGATCTGTCGTCGAGACATTGCCCGCACCATCGGTCAAAAGCACCATCAACGGCATCAGATCGGGGTGCTGGCGCAACTCGCGAGTGATGACCTCGTAGGCGACCTGGAGCCCGGCCGAAAGGGGGGTCTTACCGCCGACGGGGATGTCGGCCAGTGCCCGTCGCGCCAGTTCGACGCTGTTGGTGGGCGGGAGCACGACGCGGGCGTCGTTCTTCTGGAAGACGACCAACCCCACCCTATCACGCCGCTGATAGGCATCCGTGAGCAGCGACATCACGGCCCCTTTCGTCGCCTGCATACGTTCGGCCACCGCCATAGACCAGGAGGCGTCCACGACGAAGAGCACCAGGTTGGCTGCACGGCGCACGCGCACCTTGCGCTAGTAATCACCAGGGCGCAACGCCAGCGCTGGACCACCTTCGTGCCGGCGCTCTCTCTGGTGGGGGGCAGCGGCGCGGAGCGTGGCATCGAAGGCCAGGT
>QMOC01000460.1 GCA_003648085.1 Chloroflexota bacterium | reverse complement strand
CTATCTGGATGAGCCGACCGGAGTGCGGCTGGCGCTGATCCTCCTGGCCGTCAAGCCGCTGGCCCGTCACGACCGCATCGAGGCCATCGGGCGGGGGGTGCAGGCGATGGGTGACGAGGAGGCTTACTACTGATTCAGCAAATGCAGCGCCGGGCCGGATGCGCTCCGGGCGCAGAAGGCGTTGCGGGTCCTTTTGGCGGGGGAGTAACGAGGAGAATCTGCCGATGGCTACGCTCTCTCCCGACACATCACCCCACATCGAGCGGATACAGATCGAGCGGCTGCGCCGGATGCCGGCCTGGCGTAAACTGTCGCTGGTGGGTGAGATGAACCGGGCGGTGCGGGACCTGGCACTGGCCGGGCTGCGTCAGCGCCATCCCGACGACACTCCTGCCCGCCGCCGCCGCCGTCTGGCTACGCTATTGCTGGGAAAGGAACTGGCCGCCCGCGTGTACGGCCCTGCGCCGGAGGAAACGTAGTGCTGGCGGAACCTATTGTGGATGTCTTCGTAGCCAAACCGCGTGCGTTTGACCGCTCGCAGTTGGCGCGTCGCCAGTTGCACCTGTTAAGCGAAGAGCCTCGACGTCACGCCTATATCACCAGCGCCGAAGACATCATTCTCTCGAAACTGGAGTGGTACCGCATGAGCGGCTGCGTCTCCGACCGCCAGTGGCGCGACGTACTGGGTGTGCTCAAAGTCCAAGGGGAGCGACTCGACCGTGGCTATCTGCGCCGGATGGCCGCCGACCTGGGCGTGGCCGATCTGCTGGAGCGCGCCTTCGAGGAAGCAGGGTGAGATAGGTGTAGGAGGCGCTGCGGATTTTGCTCGCGAACGAGTAAGGGGTATAATTATCTAACACTGGTCACGCGCACGTTAGAATGGAGGTAACTGCTCAGCCATCCCCAGGCAGGGCGTTGAAACATATTCTTTAGGACGCAGATGAACGCTGACAAACGCTGTTTTTTTGACCTTATCTGCGAAAATCTGCGTGAATCTGCGTCCGATTCTGAGTTCGGCGGGGTGGCTGAGTAGTCACGAATGGAGTTGTTCAAATGATATGCTTTCCACAACGAGAGGACGTTCGTCTTAGGCGCGCCCCGTTGGCAGAAGTCATTTGTCAGGTTCGTTTTCCACCTGTCTTACGAATCGCCAACGAACATCCCGTGGCCTTCCAAGAACGAATACGAGGGAGATTCCCGCAGTTGACTGTCGAGCAAGGGATGGTCGTCCATATGGCCCCTATGGGAACGGAGCCACCTTCAGCCAAACCGGAGCCGCGCATCTTTCGTTTCAGAACGCCCGATGGACATATGGTGGTCTCTTTGGCGCTGAACTTTTATGCCCTGTCCACAGTGTCTTATACGCATTGGGCAGATTTTCTCGATCTTCTTCAGTTCGTTAACCAGGCTGCCCGGGAAGTATACGATCTTCCTTACGCTGTGCGCGTAGGGCTGCGTTACATCAATCACTTGACTTTCGAAAACACAGGCACGAGCAGTGTCGCAGAGTTATGGGAGATCCTGCGACCCGAACTCACCATGCTGTTGAGAAGCGAGTGCTGGGATGAGCCTGTGGAGATGCTCAGTCAACTCTTGCTTGCCGCTGATGAGAATGAACGACTGACGCTGCGTAGCGGTTTCAAGAGCGGGGAAAAGCCCATTTTTCTGCTGGACTTTGATTACTATGCTGAGGGTAACATATCTCTAGAAAACCTACCATTTCTTTGTCAGCGCTATCACGACATGATCTACAATGCTTTCCGGTGGTGCATCCGGGAGGAGAGACTGGTGGTGTTCGACCCGGTTCCCGTCGTGGAGGAGGACTAACATGGTCGCAGGTGATCTAGGTCGTCATGCTGAAACGATTCCTTTCCCTGCGTTGATGGACGCGACTCTACCGGAAGCATCTGACCCGACGTGGCAGGGCTTCAGGACAGCGAGCGTCGCTAATATGACGGCCTTCTGGACCGCCTGGCCTTTAGTAAAAGCAGCAATAAAAAGGTGGCCCTATGAGCCTGCCGCGGCCACGGGACCTGTCGAGGCGATTACCTTGCCTATCACACTTGATGCGACAGAAGACAGCGGGAGTGGCCTAACCGCTTTGGAGATAGCCGCTGAGTTGGGCGACGAGGAGGCCTTTGTAGAGGCAGCAAGCGAGATAGATTGGTCTCAATGCCGGGCTGTGGAGTTCACACGGGCTGTGCGCCTGGCTCTGGCCGTCGGGGCGCACCTGCTTGCCCGCCATCTGGCTGCGCAAGGAGCCAAACTGCATCCCGACCACGCGGAGTTGGAAAGAATGGCCCGTATCCTGGCCCCACCGCGAGTGGTGAGGGCCGATCTCCCGTCCGTTCCATCGCTGCAGGCAAACCAGGCCTGGCTGCGTGCTCACGCTGACGAGTATCGGGGGCAGTGGGTGGCATTGCGGGACGGTGCCCTTCTGGCAGCGGCAGCCACCGCCAGGCAACTTCGGGCCTGTCTGGAAAGCACAGACGGGGTTCTGATCACAAGGGTGTTCTGATGCTGCGTTTCGAGGACGGCCGTCTTTTCTCGCAGGGGGCCTGCACGTTCTCGTACCGCCCGGCCACCGAGCAGGACACCACACCTCGTATTATGATCGGCGTGCAGATTGAGGGTCTCTATACCGAGACCGCCGTGGATACGGGAGGCGTATATCTGGTCTGCGATCCAGAGATTGCAGATCTGCTGGAACTTGACCCGAGCAGCGGACTGGGCGCAGACAGATTGGAGGTTCGGGGATTTAAGGTGCGTGGGACCCTCCACCGAGTCTCTCTGATGCTGTTGGCCCAAGAAGGGCAGAGCCTCGAACTGGAGGTCACCGCGTTCCTCCCCCGTCTTCAACCTGGGGAAGTATGGAGTTTCCCCACCTTCATGGGCCTGATGGGTTGCCTGGAACGGCTCCGGTTCGCCGTGGACCCCACCACGGACACGTTCTATTTTGGCCCTATCGGTGATGATGGTTGAT
>QMOC01000459.1 GCA_003648085.1 Chloroflexota bacterium | reverse complement strand
CTATTGCCGATAACTATGCGACCCAGAGCAGCAGCGCCGGATTCGGTGGAGGGATCTACCTGGAACGGATCATCTCCTGGCTGAACGGCAACGCGATCCTGGACAACGAGGCCGTTGCCGGGCTCTACGGCCGCGGCGGCGGTGTACGCATCAACAGCTGCCCCGTTTTTACGCTGACCAACAACATCATTGCCCGCAACGAGGCCAGCGAACAAGGGAGCGGCGTCGCCGTTTACGGCAGCGCCGGGGTCCTGGCCCACAACACCATCGCGGAGAACCAGCCCGGCGACAGGGTGGGGGTCTACGTCGGCACAGGCAGCAACGCAGCGATGATCAACAACATCATCGCCAACCATTGGCAAGGTATTGCCAACGGCGACCCGGGTGGCAGCGTCGTCACTGCTACACACACTCTATTCGAAAACAACGGGGCGGACTACGGTTCCGGCATCACCAGTGTCCACGAGATCGACGGCCCGGCTATGCTTCTGCCGGACTACCACCTCGGCAGCGGCTCCGGCGCGATCAACACCGCCGCTAGTCTGAGTTGGGTCACAAGCGACATAGACGGCGAGTCGCGTCCATTCGGCGCCGCGCCTGATGTGGGTGCGGACGAGGCTACCTGCCTGGCCCGTGTGGGTGGAGTGGACTACCCCAGCATCCAGGATGCGATAGACGCAGCCACATCTGACCAGAAAGTGATGGTGGCGGAGGGGGTGTGCTACGAGAACCTCCGTATCACCAAGGCGGTGATTCTGGAGGGCGGATGGACACCTACTTTCAGCAGTCGCCACGCGGACCCGGCCTCGGTCAGCACTATCAACGGGGCTCGATTGGGACGTGTCATCAGCATAACCAGTGCTTCCCCCGTCGTCATAGACGGCTTCACCATCACCGGCGGGGACGCCACCGGCCTGGGGGGCAGCGGTCCCTACGGCTACGACATCGGCGGCGGGGTCTACGGCTGGTTTTCCGATGTCACCGTAGCCCACTGCGTCGTTACCGACAACGTCGCCAGCCGAAGTACCATCGGCTGGGGCGGCGGATTGGGCTTCTACGGCGGCCACGTCACGCTGAGCAACACGCAGGTGCTGAGCAACGTTGCCAGCACTACCGGCAACGGCTACGGCGGCGGAGCCTTTTTCCGCTACGGCAGCGCTACGCTGATCGGCAACCTGGTCAAGTATAACGTCGCCAGCAAGGGGTGGGATGGTCGGGGCGGCGGTCTGGCTTTCTACGACGAGGAAGCCTCCCTGCGGGATAACGTCGTCTGGGGCAACACCGCCAGCGTCTTCCACACCGGCTACGGCGGCGGCGTTGTCGCCTGGCACTCCGACGTTGACTTGCAGGGTGGTCGGTTGGAGTGGAACTTCGCCAATACCGGCGGCAACGTCGGCTACGGCGGTGGCCTGAACGCCGATTTTCTCAGCACTATCACGGTGGAGAACGTCACGGTTGATTACAATATGGCGTCCTCCGGAGGCGGCGTCTACGTCTACACCAGCACGGCCACCATCAGCGGTTGCCGGGCTTACCGTAACTCGGCGGACACCGGGGGCGGCATTTTCCTCTACGAGAGCAACGGCGCGACGTTGAGTGACAGCGAGGTCTACAGTAACACCGCCACCTACAACGGCGGCGGGGTCTATCTCTGGTACAGCGAGGGCTGCACGCTGACGGGTAACCGGGTCTCCACCAACACGGCCACCCAGATGGGAGGCGGCATTGCCGTCGGCTACAGCCCCGGGGCCACGCTGGAGGGGAATGAGGTATTCGGCAATGAGGCCGAGACCGGAGGCGGGGTCAATGTGTTTTATAGCGACAACACCACGCTGACGGGAAACAGCCTGTATGACAACGAGGCCGCCGAGAGCGGTGGCGGGGTCTACGTCCTCTCCAGCCACGGCATTACGTTGACCGGGAATGAGATTCACGAGAACAGCGCCACCGACGGTCCGGGGGTGGCCCTCGTGGGTTCGGGCGGTCGGCTGGAGGGCAACCGCGTCCACGACAATGTCGGCGGCGAGGGGGATAGCGGTGTGCGTATTGACAGCAGCGACCCCGTTGAGATGACGGGGAACGAAATCAGCGGGAACCACGGCGGCGATTTGGGCGGCATATACATCGGGGGAAGCACTCACATTACTCTGACGGGCAACACCGTCTTCAGCAATGTCGCCCAGGTTGAGGGGGGTGGGCTTTACCTTATAGGGAGCAGCGATGTCCGGTTGGAAGCCAACCTGTTTTCCCATAATACGGCCTATTACGGCGGGGGGATGTACTTGCGAGATAATCCAGAGTCACCTCTATTGGTCAACAATGTCGTTGCCGACAACCGGGTTGATCGCTCCGGTCCTGGGATTTACATTAAGGGGTGTGCTCCAATCCTGTTGCACACCACGTTGGCTCGCAACACCGGCGGCGATGGGTATGGAGTCTACGTGACCAGCGGCGAGGTAGCGATGACCAATACCATCCTGGTCGGCCACGCCGTCGGCATCCACGTGAGCGGCGATTCGACCGCCACGCTGGAGGCCACGCTGTGGGGGAGCGATTCCTGGGTCAACGGCACCGATTGGGAGGGGGACGGCACCATCCTCACCGGCACGGTTAACATTTGGGGCCCCCCGGCCTTCGTGGATCCGAACAGCGGCGACTATCACATCGGCCTCGGCTCGGCGGCGATTGACGCCGGGGTGGAGGCCGAGGTGACCACTGACATTGACCACGACCCCAGACCCGTCGGCGCGGTCCCCGACATCGGTGCGGACGAGTACGCTAGGCACGTCTACCTGCCGCTGGTGTACCGGGGCAGCGGATGAGAAACGGATAAGCGGATGGCCTTCTCTCCCGTGGTACCCACACTCGAAAAGTGTCCGGCTGCCTCATCCGTTGGCTCATGTTGGTAATTAGGTGAAATCAGGCAGGTATCATTAACATTCGCATAAACTTCGGGGTGACCCGTTTCAGGTTGTACTCCCATTCGAACATGGCAACGTAGAGGGCCAAGTATT
>QMOC01000458.1 GCA_003648085.1 Chloroflexota bacterium | reverse complement strand
TCATCTCCCTTACGCCAGCCCCGCCAGCCTCAGCCCTTCCTCCAATAGCGGCTGTACTTTGCTCTTGTCCGTCGTCTCGCAGTAGACGCGGATGATGGGCTCGGTGCCGGAGAAGCGGATGAGCAGCCACCCCCCGCCCTCCAGCATATACTTGTAGCCATCGAGGGTGATGATGTCGGTGACCCGCAGGCCGGCCAGGGTCCCTGGATGGGCCGCATCCAGCCGCGCCTTCGCCTCCGGCCGATGCTCGGGCGGGAAGCGGGTGTCCACCCGGTCGTAGTAATAGGAGGCCCCCAGTTTGTCGTACAGGTGGGCGATCAATTGAGCAGGGCTCTTCCCCGTCCGCACCATCAGGTCGAGGAAGTAAAGGTTGCCCAGGATGCCGTCCCGCTCCGGGACGGAGCCGCGGAAGGCGTAGCCGCCGCTCTCCTCCCCGCCGATCATCGCGTTCACCTCCAGCATCTTGGGCCCCACGTACTTGAAGCCCACCCCGGTCTGGTAGACCGGCACATCGTACATCTCCCCCAGTTTCTCCAACATCGAGGTGGTGGAGAGGGTCTTGACGATGGGACCCCGCTCCCCGCGCACCTCCAGCAGATAGTAGGCCAAAAGCGCGTAGACCTGCAACTGATTGATGAACGTGCCGTGTTCGTCGCCGATGCCCATGCGGTCGGCGTCGCCGTCCATGATCAGACACACGTCGGCCCCCAGTTCGACCGTCTTGTGCAGCGCGACGTTGATGTTGGGCGGGATCGGCTCAGGGCGCGTCATCTCCGGGAAGAGAGGGTTGCGCACGTTGTGGATCTCGGCCACCTGCGTCTTACCGCCGCTGAGGATACGGGGAAACCAGCCCATGCCGTTGCCCCACATCGGCTCGACCAGGATGTTGAGCCCGGCCTCCTTGATCGGCTCGATCTCCACCAACCTCCCGATGTGCTCCAGGTAGGCCGGAGCCGGGTCCCAGACCACGATCCGTCCTTTCGCCTGGGCCTCCTCCAGCGGTACCCGCTTGACCTCGCCGACGGGCGGGATGAGCGCTTCGATCTCCCTGAGGCCATCCGGCGCGACGGCCGCGCCGTGCTCGTCGCGCACCTTGAAGCCGCAATCCCACGGCGGGTTGTGGCTGGCCGTGATGTTGATGCCGCCGGCCGCCCCACGCTCCACAATCGAATAGGAGATCACCGGCGTGGGTGTGGCCGTATCGGTCAGCCAGACGCGGAAGCCGTTGGCGGCCATCACCTCGGCGGCAGCCGCTCCAAAGTGCTCGGCGGCGAAGCGCTTGTCGTAGCCGACCACCACCTCGGTGCCTCCCCTGCCGTGAGCCGTCAGATAATCGGCGAAGCCCTGCGCGCATCGGCGCACGTTATCGAAGGTATAATCCTCGGCGATGCGGGCTCGCCAGCCGTCGGTGCCGAAATGAATGTCCGTCATAGCGATTCCCCCTCATCGGGTTTCAGGTTCCAGGTTTCAAGTTGATCACTTTCTCGGCGGGCTTCGGCTGCCTGCTCCGGCTCACCCCAGCCCGTGTTCCTGCTTCACCAACTCCAGGTCCGCGTCTACCATCATCCGCACCAGTTCACGGAACGAGACCTTCGGCTCCCATCCCAACACCTGCCGTGCTTTACTGGCATCCCCCACCAGCAGATCCACCTCCGCTGGCCGCATGAAGCGCGGGTCCTGCACCACGTACTCCTCCCAGTCCAGGCCCACGTACCCGAAAGCCTCCGCGCACATCTCGCGGATGGAGTGAGTCTCCTCGGTCGCGACGACGTAGTTGCCCGGCTGCGGCTGCTGGAGCATGAGCCACATCGCCCGCACGTAGTCCCCGGCGAAACCGATGTCGCGACAGGAGTCCAGGTTGCCCAGCCGAAGTTCGTCCGCCAGCCCAAGTTTGATCTTCGCCACCCCGTGGGTGATCTTACGCAGGACGAACTCCAAGCCCCGGCGGGGGCTGGTGTGGTTGAAGAGGATGCCCGAGGTGGCATGTAGCCCGTAGGACTCCCGGTAGTTGACGGTGATCCAGTGACCGTAGACCTTGGCGACGCCGTAGGGACTGCGGGGGTAGAAGGGAGTGTCCTCGTTCTGCGGCACCTCCCGCACCTTACCGAACATCTCCGAAGAACTGGCCTGGTAAAAACGGATGCCGTCATCCACCATGCGGATGGCTTCCAGGATGCGGGTCACCCCCAGTCCGGTTACCTCGCCGGTGAAGACCGGCTGCTCCCACGAAGTGGGCACAAAGGACTGGGCCGCCAGGTTGTACACCTCGTCTGGTCGGTGTTCCTGGAGGATGTTGATCAGAGAGCCCTGGTCGAGCAGATCGCCGGAGACCAGCGTGATCTTGTCTTGAATGTGCCGGATGCGGGAGAAGTTGACGGTGCTACTCCGTCGCACCATCCCGATGACCTCGTACCCCTTCTCCAGCAAGAACTCGGCCAGGTAAGAACCGTCCTGACCGGTAATGCCTGTGATAAGCGCCTTAGGCATTAGTGACACCTCCTAGAAAGTGGGCAAGTGGGCAAGTGGGCAAGTGTACAAGTGTGCAAGTGGGCAGGTGGGCAGGTGGGCAGTTATTTGCGCTGGTATTGCCTTTGCCGCTGGATGTTGGGAGCGAGCATGGCGATGATCTCATCCAGCAACGACAAACGGTGTTTAAACACGTCGGGAGGAAGCAGCCGCCTGCCACGATAATACCAACCGCGGGTCTCCCTGGCAGAACCTATCGAAACGCGCAAGAAGTAGGAATATTCCTTCCCGTACCCACGCCCGTAGCCTTCCTCGATGTTAGCAGAGATAGAACCTGCGCTGCGGATAAGTTGATGGGCCACAGCGCGCCCACGCGGGTCCTTCAGCAAGTATTCGCAATCCTCCCACGCCAAGTCATAGAAATAGAGGGCCTTGGGATAAACTTGGAAGTCCCACAGCGGGTCCTGCTTCAGACTCTCCGGTACCTGTGCCACCCACTCTTCAAAACTGGGCGCCCTCCCCATCTCCTTACCTCCTCCAACCTGCAAACTTGCC
>QMOC01000457.1 GCA_003648085.1 Chloroflexota bacterium | reverse complement strand
GGCTCACCCACTGGCCGAGCAGGGTCGTTTTCCCGTAGCCGGCGGGGGCGACGAGGAGGGTCAGGCGGCGCGACCGTCCCTCGTCTAAGCGGGCCAGGAGGCGGGGACGCGCAAGGGAGCCCCGTGCGGGAGGGGGGCTCAATCCGGTACGTGGGACGAACTGTTGAGCAGGCATAACGACCCCCGGCCGCTTAGAGTATACCATCTCCTATCCGAGGGGGCAAGGGGGGTCGTGACCGAATTGAATAGGCATCTTCGATCTGGAGCCAGCCACGGGCGTTCAGCCCCCGGATCACGCCGTCGCCCCAGATCCCCTCCGGGTGGCCCAAAGGGAAGCCGAAGGCGCGGAAGGAGTGGCCCCATAGATCGTCGGTTGCCACCAGCCCGACCGGCTCAGCGCCGGAGGGTGGGTCCCCTCCCAGTTCCAGCACCGCCACGCCTTGCTCCCGGCCCGCCTCAGGGCGGGCTTTGCAATAGCCCCCCCTTCCCCCCACAGGTGGGGGGAGCCCGCGAGTTCATCCGCCGGGCCGGAGGGCCGGCGGATGAAACCGCGCCTACCCTTGCGAAGTCGGCCTGCACCGACTCGCCGGCCCCAGCCCGCCGGAGGGCGGGCTTTGCGAAGCGGATGCCCGGCGAATAAATTCGCGGGCCCCCACCGCAAAGCCCGCCTTCGCGGGCTCTGCCCGACCGTGTGGGGGGGAGAAGCCGCCGCAGGGTGGCTTAGCAGCGTGTAGCCCAGGACGCAGCGTGCTACGTCCCTACCGTCGCCGGGTGAAGAGGCTGTGCTCCGGTGAGGGCAAGCGCGACGATTATCAGCCGGACCTCCGGCTTTGTTTTGTCCGAATATCAGGCTAAGCAGCGCGGCGGTGTCGAGTGACAAGGGCAGGGGCCGGACTTACCGATTCGTCCACACGGTTTCCAGCAGGTTGTACCCCGCCACCTGAAGGATGGCCAGAGCCAATAGCCAATTCCGTTCTTCGTAGGTCACTGCTCCCTTCAGTGTCACCGCCGGGGGAAACTCGCGCTTTTTCAGCGGGATAATGTTGAGCATCCGGGCGGCGGGATTTGCCAGATGACCGACTAGTCGCCCGCCCAGGGTGACGGGGTACTCCCGCTCTCGTCTGTCGTGGAGATAAGCGAGGTTGCTCATTCTGAGCATAGCAGGTAGACCGCCCGGTCGGGGTGCGCTGCCGATGGGCTGTCCGGCGGCGTCGAGCAATGTCCCATCTGGCAGGACGCGGCCCCAGGGAGAGCCATCCACCTGTACCGAGACCCCCTCCGGCGTGATGCGATACTCCCAGGTCTGGGCGGTGGTGCAAGCCAGCAGTTGGCCGTCGAGTGCCCTGGCCCCTCGTATCTTGAGCGCGAAGGCCACCCAGGGAGGGCCTTTCGGCTCGCTCGTGGAGAGGATGGTGCCGTAGGCACTCAGGTCACGCCCCAGCCGGCTCCAGTGAGCGTTCCAGTCGGTGGAGAGGTCGGTCAACCCGGCGTCCGACCAGGGACGCAGGTTGGCCCGCATATCTTCCAACCGAGCACGCATTACGCGCCTCTCGTGCGCTAGAGTAGCCGCCCCTTTGGGCTGCCGCTGGCGGTATATGAGCCATATCAACAGTATACCAAGGACGAGCAGTCCCAGCGTCCCCAGGAAAAAGGGGGACAGACAGAGCAGAATGTCGAGCAGATCGCCGAACGTCTGAGGAGCCATCTTGTACTCTCCTGTCTCGCGCAGGCGTGGGTGCCGCAGGTCAGTGGCCGACCACCGCCAGCAGCAGCATCAAACCAACGATAAGCCATCGTTTCGACATACGCATCGCCCCCTCACGACCCTCAGTAGGGGCAGATGACCTCCCCAAGGGAGACCCGACAATCCCGGGTTTCCCCACCGGGCAGGTGGAACCGGACACGGGCGTTGCCGTCGTCCGCCCACACCAGTTCCAAAGTGTGCTCCTCCCAGCCCTGGCTCAGGGCGTATTGATGCGCAGCCCGCAGCGAGGCACACCCTCGATCTACTCCCTCTTGGAGCAGAAAGACAAGGAAGGTCAGCCCCAGGCCCAGGAGTACCACTAGCAGGAGGGCCACTCCCCCGGCCAGGATCTCGGCCCAACGCCCCCGACGGGCCGCCCAAACGACAGTCTCCACCAGGAGCCGGACGAATCCTGCCAGGGCCAGCCCAAAGACATAGAGCGAAGGCCACTCCCGTGGAGGGAACTCCCCCAGGAGGCCGAACAGGACGCCGGCCCCCAGCCCGCCCAACAGGGTTCCCAACAGGCCACCAGGCCAGCGGGACCGGGGAAAGGCGGTGGCGAGCCCCAACGTTGCTCCGAGCACTCCGCCGAGCAGAAGCCCCAACCACATCCCCGGCCCGTGGCGGACGGGGAGGCCCAGCAGATAGAGCCGTTCCCACCCGCCGCCGAAGCCGAAGCCCAGGGCGCTTCCCAGCGCCCCGCCGAGCAGAAGCCCGACCATAGAGCGAATCAGCGAGTCAGCGAATCAGCGAATCAGCGATGTAGGGGAGAAGCGGTGCTTCGCCCTGGTGGCCTCCGTTCCGGCGGCGGCGACGAAGGCGCCGGCCTCGGCGCTCATCTTCAGGCCGAACTCCACCTCGATCTCGTCGGGTTGGTCGTGGAGGGCGCGGAGTTTGGTGATGATGGCCTGGGCAGCGGGGCGGACCCTGTCCAGCGCCGCCTCGAAGGTCTGCCGGGCCTTCTCTGGCACGCCTTTCGCCGCCGCAGCGGGCACCATCCCTGCCTCCTCCGGCGCGTCCACCTCGACGAGGATGGAGCCGCCGTCCTCCAACTCGAACTCGACCAGGCGTTTCATCGTCACACCTCCATCGCTCATAGTCACACATCTCCTACTCCTGCGGTACCGGACGAGAGCCACGCACCGACTCAAAGATCCACACCCGGCCCCGACCGTCCCCGCAGGCCAGGAGCCGTCCGTCCGGGAAGAGAGCCAGGCTGAGGATGGGAGCATCGTTCCAGAAGAGCACGCGGGAAGCGCCGTTCTCCAGGTCCCAGGCC
>QMOC01000456.1 GCA_003648085.1 Chloroflexota bacterium | reverse complement strand
GCCTGGCGGCGCGACTTTCACGCGCACCCGGAACTGGCTTTCCAGGAGCGTCGCTCGGCCAGCATCATCGCCGACCGGCTGCGCGAATTGGGCTACCAGGTGCAGATGGGCATTGCGACCACCGGTGTGGTCGGGCTGCTGGAGGGGAAGCGGCCGGGCCCGGTGGTGATGGTGCGCTTCGATATGGACGCGCTGCCCATCACCGAGGAGAACGAGAGCGACTATGTATCGCAGAATCCGGGCGTGATGCACGCCTGCGGCCACGATGGCCACATGGCGATTGGGCTGGGCATCGCCACGCTGATGGCGCGGCGCCGAGACGAGATGGCCGGCACACTCAAACTGGTCTTTCAGCCGGCCGAGGAGGGGGCCAACGGGGCTGAGGCTATGGTGAAGGAGGGCGTGCTGGAGAACCCCCGCCCGGATGTCTTCCTGGCCACCCACGTGTGGAACGAGAAGCCGATTGGCACGGTGGATGTTTCGTCGGGCGCGATAATGGCGGCGGCCGAGAAGTGGACCTGCACCGTGCGGGGGAAGGGAGGGCACGGCGCGCTGCCCCACCAGACGGTGGACCCTGTCGTCGCCACGGCGCAGATCGTGACCGCCTTGCAGACCGTCGTCAGCCGCAATGTCAGCCCGCTGGAGACGGCGGTGGTGACGGTAGGGACGGTTCACGGCGGCGACGCCTTCAACGTCATCCCCGCTCACGTCGAACTGAGCGGCACCATCCGCACCTACGACCCGGCAACCCGCGAGACAGTCCTGCGCCGCGTGCGGGAGGTGATCGAGGGTGTGGCGGCAGCCTGCGGTGCAGCGGCTGAATTGGAGATCGTCTCCCTGACGCCGGCGGTGATCAACGACGCCGAGGTCGCCGAAGTGGTGCGTGCGGCAGCCGAGGCGGTGGTCGGGCCGGAAAACGTCTCCTCCGGCGAGCGGACGATGGGCAGCGAGGACGCGGCTTTCTTTATGCAGGAGGTGCCGGGGTGTTACTTCTTCCTCGGCTCGGCTAACGCGGAGCGCGGACTGAACGCACCCCATCACAATCCGCACTTCGACTTCGACGAGGACGCGCTGGTGCTGGGGGTGGCTGTCTTGATGCACGCCCTGGCGCACTATCTGTTGTGAGAGGGTACGGCGGGTCTCAGATAGACAGTTCTTCCAATAGTGCGGCGATGTATTGCGTGCCGGCGATGAAATCGGCGATGCGGATGTGCTCGTCAGGGGCGTGACCGCGAGAACCGGCGTAGCCCACGCCGGCAGTGACCATTGGCACGCCGAACTGGCCGCACAGCAGGTGCACCGGCCCCGTGCCGCTCATCATCGGGATGAGCGCCGGGCGATGACCGTAAACACGCTCGGCGGTACGTGCGGCTGTCTGGACAAAGGGATGGGCCGGGTCGCCCGCCGAGGGAGGTTCGCCCTCGCGGGCGATGACCTCCACGTCGTCGAAGCCCTGGGCGTCGAGGTGGGCGCGCAGAAGCGCTGCAATCCGCGCCGGGTCCTGGTCGGGCACGAGACGGAAGTCCACCTTGGCGTAAGCCTCGCAGGGGAGCACGGTCTTGGAGCCGGGGCCGGTGTATCCGGCGTGGATACCATCTATGTTGCAGGTGGGGCCGAAGATCAGATGCTCCTTAAGCCGCTCGCCGCTCAGACCGCCCAGGAAGTTGACGATGCCGTAGAGGGCGCGGGTCTCTTCCTCCGGGTAGTCCCACTCGGTGAGGGCCCGCCGTTGGGCCGGAGAGATGGGACGCACGTCGTCATAGAAGCCAGGGATGAGGACGCGCTCGTCGGGGTCCTTGAGCGTGTCGAGCGCCCACACCAGCCGCCAGGCGGGGCTTTCGACGGCGGCGGCCAGGGCCGAGTGGAGGTCACGGGCTGCCCCACGGGTGCGCAACTCAACGTACAGTAGCCCCTTGCAGCCCAGAGCAATCTCATACCGGTCGCGGGCATTCTTGCCGCCGGCCTCCCACACGCAGCCGTAGGCTCCCCGTAGGAGGTCCGCGTATTGGGCCACGAATTGGGCCAGATGCGGACTGCCGATCTCCTCTTCTCCCTCAATTACCCATACGATATTGACAGGCAGCGCATCACGGTGCGCCAGGTACGCCTCCAGTGCGCAGGCCCGCGAGACGATAGCGCCCTTGTTGTCGGCGGCGCCTCGGGCGTAGAATTTGCCTTCGCGCACGTGAGGCTCGAAGGGGGGCGTGGTCCACTCGTCGAGCGGATCCACCGGCTGGACGTCATAGTGATTGTAGAGCAGCAGGGTGCGCCGGCCGCGACCGGTCATCCGCCCCAGGACGACCGGCGCGCCGTCGGTGGGCACGAGTTCCACGCTGAATCCGACATCGCGCAGCATCCCGGCCGCCAGGTCGGCCATCTCCGCCAACCCCTCACCCTGGGCAGAGACGCTGGGCTGGGCGCAGGCCCGTTTCAGGCGGGCCAGGCACTCGTCGGCGTGGGCTTCGATGTGGGTGAAGATTTCATCCATCGGTCACTCCTCTTGGGTCTCATACTGGACACTGGCGATTTTGCTCGTAGTAACGACTTCAGTCGTTCAAAGCGAGGTCAGAGCGACTGAAGTCGCCACTACGACCCCCATATCTTGCGGTTCATCAGTTATCATACCGTAAACGTGGGGGCTCCAAAATTCGCCAGACGCGATCGTCACACATTTGGGACAAGCTCCTGGAAGGCTGAGGTAGGCCACTGAAGGGCCAGGCCGCGGAAGAGTTGGGCCATTGGCAACTTCTGCACCTCGTAACCGGCCAGTTCCAGTGGGCACCGGCCCCGGATGCGCTTCTGGGCATCGTTTCAGGCTCACATTCGGTGGCCTTAAACTGCGGAAGGATTTCCGCCGTGGTGTACTACCATCAAGGCACCCAACGAGCGGACGAAGCAGAACTCAGAGCAGCCATCAAAGCCGTGGCCGCCGAGTGGCCCACCTACGGCTATCGGCGTATCACGGCCCAGTTGCATCGTCAGGGCTGGCAAGTCAATCACAAGCGGGTGCAACGCTTGATGCGGCTGATGGGC
>QMOC01000455.1 GCA_003648085.1 Chloroflexota bacterium | reverse complement strand
CCTCTCATCCACTACAACTACACCGACTTGGCCGACTTCATCGCCCGGCAGGAGAAGTACACCAACTACGACGCTCGGATCCTCTCGCAGCAAGGGGTTCGCCCCCGCCTCTACACCCCCTATACCCAGGCAGTGCGCCACTTCTGGTGGCGTTTCGTCACCCTGCGCGGCCTACGCGACGGGTTGCACGGATTATGGTTAAGCCTGCTGATGGCTTATTACGAGATGGAGAAGTACCGCCGTGTGGCGCGGCTGTGGCGGGCTGCCGACCGTTGACGACTTAGATCAGATGTGCTATACTGCGTGCAGGCCAACCGATGAGCACATCGCACCCCACGCCGGAGGGGATGACCGCCGCGCTGCTGGAGGCAGCCGAAGCAAGGCGGTGGGACCACTGGAAACACGAACTGAAGGCCCACGCCAGAGATTGGGTCAAAGCCGGCGATATGCGGCGTCCACTACGACCGGAGGAGTTCGCCCGGCTGCCAATGGCAGTTGCGCGTTACCCTTTCGTCGAACTGTGCGTCTACAGGTACGGGTATCGTGGTCAGGTAGTGTGGGGGTTCTTCTGCAAGAGACTGCTCTTTGAGGGCGAACGCCTCTCCTGGGTGCTGGTAGTGTACGATCCTGAGGCCGCTGAGATCGTCCACTGCATGCGCCCAGACCGTGGAAAGCGGTACTGCGAGCGCTGGGGAGAACAGGCAAAGATGTTCGTTTCGGTGAGGTGGAAGAGATGAGCACTTATGTCTACGAGCCGTACTGGCCGGACCCGGCCAAAGAACTGGAAACCTGCCTGAATTTCTACCGGGATCTGGTGAACCAGATGTATTTCTGGGATCTGATGGAATTCGTGGCCTACCTGGGCTACCGCGACGGGGTGGAGTGGGCGCTGGAGCAGTTGGGGCGGGAGAATGTGGACCAAGCCGTGCTGGCCGAGATCGAGGAACTGGACGCGAAGTTGCGTGCCAACGCCGACTATCTGGTCAACGAACTGGAACTCTACAAACACATCTGGCGGGACGAGCCGGAGGAGTATTGGTGGTGGTATCTGGACGGCGGTAAGCCGGACGGCCCGTTGGAGGCCCGCGAGGTGGTCGGGGAGATGTGGAAAGTGGCCAAAGCGGTGCCGGTAACAACGATAGCGGAGGAGCACGCCCCATACGAGGTGCAATCCCAGGACGAGTAAGGTGACCGATGGACGAGCCAGTTCTGGTGCTCAATGGTAATTACGAGCCCATTAACGTCTGCAATGTTAAACGGGCTATGGGACTGATCCTATCGGGCAAGGCCACGGTGCTGGAGAACGGTCGAGGGGTTATTCGCACCGTCTCCCGCACCTACGAGCGTCCGTCCGTCATCCGCCTGGTCTACGTGGTGCGCCGGCCCCGACCCCGCGTGCGGCTGTGCAAGCGGGAGATCCTGCGCCGGGACGAGTACCGCTGCCAATACTGCGGGCGGCAGACGAGTCAACTGACGATAGACCACGTCGTGCCCCGCTATCGAGGGGGGCAGCACTCCTGGGAGAATCTGGTGGCGGCCTGCCCGCAGTGCAACCGGCGCAAAGGTGGACGCACGCTGGCAGAGGCGCGGATGAAACTGTTGCGCCAACCTTTTGAGCCGCGCCCCACCGCGCAATACCTCTTCGGGCGCTACCTGTCAGGCAATGGCGTGTGGGCCAAGTACCTGGAGGGTTGGTAAGGCCCAGCACGGGGGAACGGGAATGGGGGCCGGGTACAACCCGGCCCCTTTTGCTTACACGTGCTCGAAAGGATCAAACAGTTTGGCGTATTCCTGCAACGCGAAGCGGTCTGTCATACCGGCAATGTAGTCGCAGACCACGCGATGCAACTCCTCTTCCTCCAAGCGGGCCTGGGTTTCCATCGGAAGTTGGGCTGGCTCGGCGGTGTAGGCGTTAAAGAGATCGGTCAACAGCCGCTCGGCCTTGGCTTGCATGCGGATCACACGTGGGTGACGGTACAGCCGCTGGAACAGAAAGTGCTCCAGTTCCCGGTTCATCGCTCTGACCTCGGGAGAGAAGGCGACAACGTTCTCGGGCAGGGCCCGCAGTTCGGCCACCGAGGCTGGTGCTGCCTGCTCCAGTCGTCGGTTGGTCTCGGTGATGAGATCGGTGACAAGCAGGCCGATGAAGCGCCGTACCAGACGATGGCGGACGAGGTCACTGAAGTCGTTTTCCTTCCACCCGATGCTCTCCTTGAGCCGCTCCCACCAGGCAATGCCGCGCAGGTCGCGGGGCGTGATCAGGCCCGCCCGCAGGCCATCGTCAAGGTCGTGAGCGTCGTAAGCGATCTCATCGGCCGGATTGGCCAACTGGGCCTCCAACGTGCCCCGCTTCTCTGGCTCGAAGGCGGATGTATCGGAGATATCGTACTCGGTCTCGTGCTTGACGATGCCCTCCCGCACCTCCCAGGTGAGGTTGAGCCCTCTGAACTCGGGGAAGCGGCGCTCCAGTTTTTCGACGATGCGCAGCGATTGACGGTTATGGTCAAATCCTCCATAGTCGGCCATCAATTTATTCAATGTCATTTCCCCTGCATGGCCGAAAGGGGGGTGTCCCAGGTCATGGGCTAAACAGATCGCCTCTAGTAGATCCTCATTCGCTCCCAGAGCGCGGGCCATCGTACGCCCAATCTGTGCCACTTCCAAAGTATGTGTGAGACGGGTGCGGTAGTAATCCCCTTCATAATAGACAAAGACCTGCGTCTTGTACTCCAAACGCCGGAACGCAGTGGTATGGAGGATGCGATCCCGGTCGCGCTGAAATGCGGTGCGGTATGGATGTTCATCCTCAGGGAATACCCGTCCTCGCGAATCGCGGCTCTTGAAGCCGTAGGGAGCCAACCGCTGGTCCTCGAATTCTTCATACTGCTTGCGCCAGATCATCATCATGAGCCTCCTGGAGTGTCCTTGAACTGGACTTACGCGGTTTCATAGATTCTCACCACGGAGACACAGAGGGCACGGAGTTCCGCGGAGTTTTTCGCCTTTCTCGGTGTTGCTCCGTGTCCCTGTGGTGGACCTCTGG
>QMOC01000454.1 GCA_003648085.1 Chloroflexota bacterium | reverse complement strand
CGTCCCCTCCGGGGCCTCCACCGGCGTCCACGAGGCGCTGGAACTGCGCGACGGTGATCCCGAACGCTACGGCGGCAAAGGGGTTCTCAAGGCAGTGCAGAATGTCAACGACCTCATCGCCGATGAACTGTTCGGCTGGGACGCCACCGACCAGGCCGGGATTGACGCGCACCTCCTGGAACTGGACGGCACGCCCAACAAGGAAAAACTGGGGGCCAACGCCATCCTGGGGGTCTCGCTGGCCGTGGCGAAAGCAGCGGCCAACGCGCTCCAACTGCCACTCTACCGCTACGTCGGCGGCGTGCATGCCCACGTGCTGCCGGTGCCGATGATGAACATCCTCAACGGCGGCAAGCACGCGGTAGATGGCCCCGACTTGCAGGAGTTTATGATTATGCCGGTGGGTGCGCCATCCTTCGCCGAGGCGCTGCGTTGGGGGAGCGAGGTCTACCACGCACTCAAGGCCGTCCTCAAGGGTAAGGGCTATTCCACCGGCGTCGGGGACGAGGGGGGCTTCGCGCCCAGCCTCAAGGCGAACGAGGAGGCCATCGAGGTCATCCTGGAGGCGATCGAGAAGGCCGGCTACAAGCCCGGTGAGCAGATCCGCATCGCGCTCGATCCGGCCGCCAGCGAGTTCTTCGAGGATGGGCGGTACGTTCTCAAGAAGGAAGGGCGCACGCTCACCGGCGCGGAGATGGTCGAGTTCTACGCCGGTTGGGTGGAGCAGTATCCCATCATCAGCATCGAGGACGGACTGGCGGAGGATGACTGGGACAGTTGGGTGCTGATGATGGAGCGGCTAGGTGACCGTGTCCAGATCGTGGGGGATGACCTGCTGGTAACGAACGTGGCGCGGGTGCAGAAGGCGATTGACCTGCGGGCCTGCAACGCGCTGCTGTGCAAAGTCAATCAGATAGGGACGCTCACGGAGGCTATAGCCGCCGTGCAACTGGCGCAGCGGGCCGGCTGGACGGTCATCGTGTCGCATCGCTCCGGTGAGACAGAGGATGCGACTATCGCCGATCTGGCAGTGGCGCTGAACACCGGTCAGATCAAGACTGGCGCCCCATGCCGCTCCGACCGCGTCGCCAAGTACAACCAACTTCTCAGAATAGAGCAAGAACTGGGTGACGTGGCCGTCTATCCGGGACCAGAAGCGTTCTACAACATCCATCGCTGAGTCGAGCAAAGGAGCCGAGAATGCAATCTACAATCTCAAACTCCAAATCCGACTTCCTCCTGCGTGCCGACCTGGAGGAAGTCGCACCGTTTGTGGCCGATCTCATCCGCTGGGAGGCGGAGCGGCAGGCGCGCAAACTCATCCTCATCCCCTCCGAGTCCTACGCCCCCAAAGCGGTCCGCCAGGCGCTGGGCTCCGTCTTCCAGAACGTCTACGCCGAGGGGTACCCGCCGCTGCGCATGACCCGCGACCCGGAGGAGCGGCTGCACGACGTGGCCTGGCAGTTGGCCTACTACCGCCGCTACGCCGACCGGCGCTTCTACAAGGGGGTGGACTACGTCCACTTCGTCGAGTGCTTAGCCCAGCGGCGGTGTGCCGAACTGTTCGCCCACGGCCCGATCCGCCCCGAGCACATCTATGTCAACGTGCAGCCCCTCTCCGGCGCGGCGGCCAACCTGGCGATCTACCAGGCGCTGATGGAGCCGGGGGACACGCTGATGGGGATGGACCTCTACCAGGGCGGCCACCTGACCCACGGCTCGGAATTCAACCTCTCCGGCCAGCGCTACCGGGTGGTCTCCTACGGCGTGGACCCGAGGACCGAGCGGCTGGACTATGACCAGATCCGCGACCTGGCGCGGCAGCACCGGCCAAAGGTCATCGTCGCCGGTTACACCTCCTACCCCTGGGCTCCCGATTGGGAGGCTTTCCGTGCCATCGCCGACGAAGTAGGGGCGTACCTGATGGCCGACATCGCCCACACGGCCGGGATGGCCGCCGCCGGGGTCTACCCTAACCCGGTCGGCGTCGCCCACGTGACCGTCTTCACCACCCACAAGACCATCTGCGGGCCGCGCGGCGCGGTGATCCTGACCACCGACGAGGAACTGGCCCAGGCGATTGATATGGCGATCTTTCCCGGTGAGCAGGGCGGCCCTCACATCAACAAGTTCGCGGCGATGGCGGTCGCTTTCCACATTGCCCAGAGCGACCGGTTCCGTCAACTCCAGCGTCAGATCGTCACCAACGCCCACGCTTTGGCGGAGGGGCTTCAGAAACGGGGCCTGCGGCTGGCCTACGGCGGGACGAACACCCATCTTTTGCTGATTGACCTCAAGTCCATCCCCTCGGACACCGGCTATCCGGTGTGGGGGGAGCCGGCCGTCCGCATCCTCGACCTGGCCGGTATCGTTGCCAACCGCAACACCATCCCCGGCGACACCGAGACGGCTCTGGCGACGGGCGTCCGTATGGGCACCCCCTGGGTCACCCAGCGGGGGCTGGACGAGGCGGATATGGACAGGCTGGCCGGGCTGATCCACCGCATCCTGGCCAACATCCGGCCCTTCGCCTACAACGGCCTCATCGGCACCCTGCCCCGGGGCAAGATCGAATTGGGCGTGCTGGAGGAAGTGCGGCAGGGGGTGGCGGAGTTGGCCGAGAAGGCGGGGATTGACTTCGAGTACCAGAGGAGCGGGTATCCGCATTACTGGGGAGCAGAGGGGCAGGGGAGCAGGGAGGCAGGGGCGCTGCGGGTCACCGGCTGGCGGGCGAGGCAGTTTGTACAGGAGGTGGTGACAGCCAACGTGGCCGAACTGGCCCCCGGCGCGTCTCTCACCACCTATATGCTGGATCGCCACGGACGGCTCATAGACGAGGTGGTGGTGGCGCGGGAGGAGCCGGACAAATGGGGCCGGGACCGCTACCTCATCACGCCCACGCCCCAAAACGCGGCTCGCGTGGCCTCCTGGCTGCGTGCCCTCTCCGATGGCTACGTCCTCTTCGACGAGAAGGACGTCTTCCGTAAGGTGGAGGGGCCGGTGGTGGTGGAGGAGCGGAGGAGCGGAGGAGCAGGGGAGCAGAGG
>QMOC01000453.1 GCA_003648085.1 Chloroflexota bacterium | reverse complement strand
TAGAACATCGCCTCGTAGGGACAGAAGCCCACGCAGGCCAGACAGCCCACGCATAGTTTCTTCCGCAGGCGAACGATGCCTTTCCTGTCCCGATACAGGGCCTGGCTAGGGCAGACGTCAATGCACTCGCCGCACTGGTTGCAGAAGACGGCACTGAGGCCGCCCTGCCCATCGTCATAGATGCGGATGCTAGATTTTTCCGCGTCGGTGACCTTGAACCAGGTCTCGGAGCAGACCTCCTCGCAGATGTAGCAGCCGACGCAAGCGTCGGGATCGTAGGATAGGACTTTCATGATGCTCTTTCCTCCCAATGGGGTGATCAGTGACAGCCGTTGCTGCGGGTTGCTATTTTATCACATCCAGGCGGAAAGCCAAAATGGGGAACGGGGAGGCAGGGGGCTGGGGAAGCAGAGGTGAGCCGCATTGGCTGCCGGGGGTAAGTGGACAAAATGGGCCAATCGTTGTACCATGCCCTGCGCAAGCCGATGGAGGGACAAGTGAGTATGAAAGACATCACCATCACACCGCTCCAGACAATGGACCAGTACCACACGTGCGAGCGACTGCAACAGATCATCTGGCGCTCCGATCCGGTCGAGGTCATCCCTGCTCACCTGCTCATCACCGCCCAGCGGCACGGCGGGCTGGTGTTGGGTGCCTTCGACGCCACGGGGAAGATGATCGGCTGCCTGTTTGGCTTCGCCGGCCGCGTCGCGTCCGACAATCCCGCCACTGCGGGCGGCCCCCTCTGGCAGCACTGCTCCCACTTTATGGGCGTCGTGCAGGAGTGGCGGGGCCGTGGCGTAGGCTACCGGCTTAAGTGCGCCCAGCGGGAATGGGCGCTGAGCCGGGGATTCGAGTTGGTCACCTGGACCTACGATCCGCTGGAGGCGGCCAACGGCGTGCTCAACCTGGGGAAACTGGGCGCCATCTGCCGCTGTTACTTGCGTGACTTCTACGGCGAGATAGCCGATGGGCTCAACATCGGGCTGCCCAGCGACCGCTTCGAGGTCGCCTGGTGGGTGGGAAGTGCACGGGTAAGGGAGCGGATCGAGCGGGGCTGGCAACGGCCCCGCCTGGATGACCTGCTCCAGGAGGGGGCTATCATACTCAACGCCGGTCGCCCACGCGCCGACGGTTGGCTTGAGCCCGGTGAGACCCAGGAGCCGGAGGGCAAGCAACTGCTGGTCGAGATCCCATCTCGCATACAGGCGCTCAAAGCAGCCGATATGGACCTGGCGCTGGCCTGGCGGCTCAGTGTGCGCGAAGCGTGCGAGGCCGCCTTCGCCGCCGGCTACACCGCCTGCGATGTGGTGCGGGCGGAGGTGGACGGGAAGCGGCGGGTGTACTACCTGTTGAGACATGAAGCATGAAGCGTGAAACGTCAAACGTGAAACGTCAAACGTCAAGCGTCAAACGTCAAATTGTAGGAGGCTACTGTGCACGTTGAACGCATCGAACTACGCTACATCCAACTGCCGCTTAAGCACCCCTTCGAGACCAGTTTCGGGCGCTCCTTCCGGCGCGATACCATCGTCGTCCGCGTCTGGGCCGACGGCGTGGAGGGCTGGGGCGAGTCACCGGTGGAGGACGGCCCCTGGTATTCTTACGAGACAGTAGAGACCGCCTGGCACGTCCAGCGCGAGTTCCTGGTCCCGATGCTCCTGGGCCAGGAAGTCGAGACGGCAACCCAGGTCTTCGACCGGCTGGCGGGGGTGCGTGGCCATAATATGGCCAAGACCGGCCTGGAGGAGGCACTGTGGGACGTCGAGGCGCGGCAGAAAGGTGTCTCGGTCGCGCAACTCCTGGGCGGCACCCGCGAGCGCGTCGCCAGCGGCGTCAGCATCGGCATCCAGGACACGCCGGAGGAACTCCTGGAGCGGATAGAGGGCTTCGTGAAGCAGGGCTACCGGCGCGTCAAGATCAAAATCAAGCCGGGGTGGGACGTCGAGATCGTGCGGGCGGTGCGCCGGGCCTTTCCCGACCTGCCACTGATGGTGGACGCCAACTCCGCCTACCGCCTATCCGACGCGGAGCACTTGGCCGCGCTGGACGAGTTCGATCTGATGATGATCGAGCAGCCGCTGGCCTACGACGACATCTACGAGCACAGCCTGCTCCAGCGCCGACTGCGCACGCCGCTATGCCTGGATGAATCCATCCACACCCCGGCTCAGGCCCGGGCGGCGCTGGAACTGGGGAGTTGCCGCATCATCAACATCAAACCGGGGCGTGTCGGGGGGCTCATGCAGGCCCGGCGCATCCATGACCTGTGTCTGGAACGGGGCGTGCCGGTCTGGTGCGGGGGGCTATTGGAGGTGGGCATCGGGCGGGCGCACAACGTCGCTATCGCCAGCCTGCCGGGCTACACGCTGCCAGGGGATATTTCCGCCAGCGACCGCTACTTCGAGCGCGATGTGGTTGACCCGCCCTTCACGCTCAACCACGATGGCACCATCACCGTCCCCACCGGCTTGGGGCTGGGCGTCGAGGTAGACCTGGAGTTCCTGGAGCACGTAACGGTGCGGCGCGAGACGTTCACTCCTGCAGGGGCCGGACTTACTGGCTAAGAGGGACTTGCTCCAACCGCACGACCTGCGTGGGATAGGGAAGGTCAATGTGCTGCTTTTCGGCCATCTCCTTGATGGTCTTGACCACCGCCGAGTGCACTTGCGAGAGGTTGTGCGTCCGCTGATTCACCCAGAAGTAAATCACCAATTGGAGGGCCGACGCGCCTAACTCCTTGATAAAGATGGAGGGGGCCGGATCGCTTGCCACGCCGTCTATGCCCTGTATGGCCTTGAGGAAGACCTGCACAGCCCTGTCCACGTCTTCACCGTACCCCAGCCCGACGGTCACCTGGCGCCGTCGCAACGGCAGATCGGAGTAGTTGATGATGGGGTTCGTGTAGATGTCGGCGTTGGGAATGATCACCTTCTCGCCATCGTAAGTCTTGAGGGTGGTGGCTCGGGTCGTGATGTCGAGCAGCGTCCCCGTATAGACCGCCACGCTGATGGTGTAGCTGATGTCGAAGGGCTGCTGCAGCAGCAG
>QMOC01000452.1 GCA_003648085.1 Chloroflexota bacterium | reverse complement strand
GCGAGATGACCGATTTGCTCTATCAGACGGACGGTTACCTGCGCGAGTTCGAGGCCATCGTGACCGAGGTCGTCGGTGATGGGGTGGTGCTGGATCGCACTGCATTCTACCCCGGCGGCGGCTCGCGGTTCAATCTATGCACGACGCGGCCCTCACTGCGGCCCACCTTCACCACCTCCCACTCGCCGCCGTCGGCCAGTAGCCGCCCGACATCGTTGGGCTGCCCTCCGCCGCCGGGGTAGAAGGCAGTGCGATCCAGCACCACCCCATCACCGACGACCTCGGTCACGATGGCCTCGAACTCGCGCAGGTAACCGTCCGTCTGATAGAGCAAATCGGTCATCTCGCCTCCAGATCGCACCACAGTATGTCCGTATAGTCGGTACACCCCATCGCCCGCCAGAAGGCCTGGGAGACGGGATTATTGTGCGCCACCCCCAACTGTAGGTGAGAGACACCCCGCTCGCGGAACCAGGCTTTCAACGCCTCGAAGAGCGCCCGCCCCACCCCATGGCGCCGTGCCGCCGGGTCCACGACGACATCCGTCACATAGCCATACCGCTCGGGCTCGAAGACGGGAAGTTGATCGCGCAGCACGCCCATAATCTGCCCGATCAGCCTGCCGTCTGCCTCGGCTACGAAGACACACCAACTCTCATTTCCCCAGACGTCCTCGCGCAGGTGCTTCTCCCACGCTTGCTCCCCTGCCGGCGGGGGAAGGGGTCGAAAGCGGGGCTCCAGTCGCGCGTGAAAGTCCATCATCTCTCGCCACAGCCGGAGCATCTCCGGCAGATCATCTTCAGTACCAGGTCGGATGATGAATTCCACCTCTTCCTCCATAACGAAAAACTCTCGTCCCTAAAGGGACGAGAGTCCAAACTCCCGCGGTACCACCCTTCTTGCCCCACGTATACGGGGCCTCTCGGTCGGCGACCAACATCGCCGCGTCCTGGTAACGGGGGACGAGCCCGGCTGAGTCTACTGAGTTGGTAGATTGGGAAACTGGTAAATTGGTAAACTGGTGACCAATCCCCAATCTACTAATCTACCAATTTACCATCCCCACCAACCGTTCAGTCAGCGGCTCCGGAGGGATTTTCGGCGCGGCTCCCGCACCCGGCTCTCACCTGGCCCGGGCTCTCTGGGCCGGTACCCCGCGCTTACTCGTCTCCATCATCGCCTTTGACAATGTGATTTGCATTATGCCACAAGAATGCAGAGATGTCAAGCACAGTGACAAGGTAGGTCAAATTGGCAATTTGACCTACGGCGCTGAAGCGAGGCGTCCGGCCTCTCTGAAGGTGGGGCTAAAATTGGTTGGACGTCCGGCTTCAGCCGGAAAATCCTCGCTGAAGCGAGGCGTCCGGCCTCTCCTCCCACTCATTTTAGCCAAACCCCATTCAAATCACCCTTCCCCCTTTAGGATACTATGAAAATATACTGATCGGCGTGCCGACGCGACGGTCGCTCCGGATGAAGTCATCCTCGTAGCCGCCGATGGGATAGACCCAGCGGTAGATCCAGCGGGCAGCAGCGATGGAGACGTTGAGGCAGCCGTGGCTGCGCGGCACGCCGAAGTCATTGTGCCAGTAGGTGCCGTGAATAGCGGTGCCGCTCAGGTCGAAAAAGACGTTCCACGGGATGCCCGGCAGGTCGAAGATCTCCACCGGTGGTGGTGGCTCGTCCGGCTTCTGCGGGCGGTTGCTCATGTGACGCGAGGGCTGCTTGAGCAGCACACACGTCTCCCCCGTGTGCGTGCTTAAATCCACCACCGTACCATCCTCCAATTGCTGCATCCCCACACCGGAGGCAACGGGGGTGGTGAACACGATCCGCTGCCCCTCGTAGCAGGTCAGCAACTGTTTGCTCAGGTCTACCTCGATGCGCTTCTCACCGGCGAAGGGGTGAATGGGAGCCATCTCGGCGCGGGGGATGCGGCGCACGTCCCGTGCCAACACCCACTGGTAATCTGTCGGCGGCAGTTCGTCGAAGACCTTGTACCAGCCGGTGCCTTGCTCGTCCTCGTAGGCATCCACAATGTGATAGACGGTGCCTCCGTAGAAACGGTAGACCTTCCGAGCCTGGAGGTGAGGCTCGGCGCGGGCTTCGGTGAAGACCTGGGAAACCTCGCCCCAGAAACCCCACTCGCCGACGTCGCGGATGAAGGGCTGGGGAGGATAGACGCGCACAGGCAGGACCCAGGCGGAGTGGACATAGCCCAGGGGGGTCTCGTACCACAGGTCGTTGTGGGCGCTGAAAGGGGCGTGCACCTCACCGGTGATGAGGAAAGACTGGTCGCGGTAGCGGACGTCCAGCCGCGTAGCGGAGGTGGAGGGCTGATTGTAGAAGACGACGGTGTGGATGGCTCGCCCCATCAAGACCCAGGTCTCAATGTCCTCGTCCCTTTCCGGTTCTGGTGGGACAGGATAGCGGGCGCGGGCGTGGAAGGCGGGCGCGAGCGCCGCAGCAGCAGTGGCTGCGGCAATTAGTTTGAGCAGTTTGCGGCGGGTGAGGTACGGCATCGGTGGATTCTTTACCTGTAATCGCTTTTGGTATCTATCCGCTCCATTGACGCTGTTCCAACTCGGGATGGTTCAATTACAAGCGAAAATAGGTTGACACTTTGATGTCTGCTGCACACCGCCGCCCGGCGATGAAGTCGCCGGGCTACACAGCAGCGGGGGATCAATCCCCCTTGCTTGCCGCAAAGACCGTTTTCCCGCTGTGTTGCGGCGTAAGCCCGACTCGTCGGGCGCCGCTTCGTAGCACGGGCACTTCATGCCCGTGCGGGCCGCGTGAGAAAGTGGCAACTCATTCTGAACCATCCCATTCAAAAGAGAAATCATTCCGTCGGGGGGTAGCAATTCACTCCGGTATTTGTCGCCGTAAAACCGGGCCGCCGATCAGTGATGCATCCCGAGGGCCCGGATTGAGACAGCGTCGGCGGCCGGCAATTGAGCGCCACGCCCACTTTGGTCTGTCTCGTTTGGAGACTGAATTCCTTCCCGGCGCAGTTGCGGCACTCCAAAGTAGTGCTCAAACCATTGCCGGTGGTCTCCTGAACCCCTCCGT
>QMOC01000451.1 GCA_003648085.1 Chloroflexota bacterium | reverse complement strand
GTTGAGCACGGTGGCGATGCGCTGGGCGATGACGAAACTGGTGCGTCCCTCCATCAGCCGCTCCAACGCCTGCTGGATGCGGTACTCCGTCTCGTAATCCACGCTCGACGTCGCGTCGTCCAGAATCAGGATGCGCGGGTCGAGCAGCAATGCCCGGGCGATGGCGATGCGCTGCTTCTGCCCACCGGAGAGCGTGACTCCCCGTTCCCCTACCGGCGTGTCGTACCCCTGCGGAAAACTCATGATGAAGTCGTGTGCTTCGGCGGCTTTGGCAGCAGCGATGATCTCACTCACCGGAGCATCAAGCCGACCAAAGGCGATGTTATCACGGATCGTGCCTGAAAAGAGCGTCGTCTCTTGAAGTACGATGCCGATCTGCCGCCGCAGGGAGTCCAGCGTCACGTCGCGCACGTCGTAGCCGTCAATCGTCACCCGCCCCTCGGTCACGTCGTAGAAGCGGGGGATGAGATTGATGATGGTGGACTTGCCGGAGCCGGTTGCACCCAGCAACGCCACCGTCTGGCCTGGCTCGGCGACGAAACTGACGTCCTTGAGCACCGGCTCTCCTCCGCCGAAGTAGCGGAAACTGACGTGCTCGAAGGCCACGCGCCCCTGGATGGGAGGGAGTTCGATGGCGTCTGGCTTCTCGACTACTTCGGATTGGGCATCGAGGATCTCGAAGACGCGCTCGGCGGAGGCCCCGGCCTGTGAGATCATTGCCATAATCATCCCCAGCATCATCATCGGGAAGAAGGCCATCATTATATAATTGGCGAAAGCGACTATCCGGCCCACACTAAGACGCCCGGCGATGGCCTGATAGCCGCCGATCCAGTAGACGGCCAGGAGCGCCAGGTTGGCGATGAGGAAGACGAGGGGGATGGCCGTCGCCGTCAACCGTCCGACGGTGAGATTGAGTTCGAAGAGTCTCCGATTGGCCAGAGCATAGCGCCGGGCCTCGTAGTCCTCGCGGGCGAAGGCCTTGACGACCCGCACGCCGACCAGGTTCTCCTGCAACACGGTGTTGAGATCGGCCAGGCGCTGCTGAATCCGCATAAACAATGGCCGGGCCCTGCCGGCGAAGAAAGCGAAGAGCCCAAAAGTGAGCGGCACGAGCACGAGTGTGATGAGCGCCAGTTGCCAGTCGGTGGCGAACAACAGCGCGATGCTGCCGGTCATCATCAGTATGGCGCTGAGGAATTGGATGAAGCCCATACCGACGAATTGGTGCACCATCTCAACATCGGACGTGGCGCGAGTGAGGAGTTGGCCGGTGTGAGCGCGGTCGTGGTAACTGAAAGAGAGGGATTGGATTTTGGCGTAGAGTTGGTTGCGCAAGTCGTAGGCCACGCCCTGGGCGGTGCGGGCGGAGAGCACGCCTTGCAGGAAGGAGAAGAGCGCCCCGGCGATGGCCATGCCCACCATTCCCACCGCGGCCCACACGGCGACGTTCAGCCGCCCGGCACCGATGCCGTCGTCAATGATCGTCTGAGTCAAGCGCGGGATGACCAAACGGGCGGCAGTAGATATGAGCAGGCCAAGGAAGGCGCCGGTGGCCAGGAGCCAATAGTGTCTGAGGTAGCCCAACGCACGCCAGAGGTGCTTCACGGCGATTGCCTCCACTTCGGACCGGCGATGCCGTCAAGCAGCAAGTCCACCGCCGCATCGAGCAGTTCCGGGAGCGGGGCAGGGCGGTAGCCGTGGTGCCACATCATCACTTGTTGGAAGAACAGGGCACGGATCACGCCACCCAGGTAGATGGGGTCCAGGTCGGCGCGGATCTCACCGGCGGCCTGAGCCTGGCGCACCTGTTCGGCAAGTAGATTGAGCAGCGCACGTCCGGGACGAATGTCCCGGTGGCACATCCCGGCCGCGAATAGACGCCGCGCCATAGCGGGGTCGGATAGCGGATCCGCCGCCACCAGGCGCAGTGCCAGTTTGATGCGTGCCACGGGGCTGGCAGGCGCGCCTCGTTCGGGCATGAGTGCTTCCTTCAGTTGCCCCAATCGCCACTCGGCCAAGGCGGGCAGGATGGCTTCCTTGGTTTCGAAGTAATTGAAGAAGGTGCCTTTGGCGACATCGGCTGACTCGGCGATCTGCTCGACGGTGGTGGCGTCGTACCCCTGCTCGCGGAACAGGCGCAGTGCGGCCTCCATTAGCCGCTGGCGGGTCTCCCGCTTCTTACGTTCGCGTCGTGAGAGTGTCTTGCTCATCATCTATGACCACAGAGTAAAAATGACCCCGGTCATATTGTACTCGATATGGAGAAGATTGTCAATCCGGAGAGCGTTCGGTAATTGCTCTGTCTGCTTGGCTGCCCGACGATATATCGGGGTTCTCCCGGCTGAAGCCGGTCCTCCGATCTTGCTTTGTACCACAAACGATACTCGCCGATGCCTGACCCCATTTGCCATTGGTCACTGGAATGTGATATAATCGCCCTGCTATGGGGGTCACCGCAGGGAATGGTCTTCACGTTGCCATCAACGCGCACCTCCTCTCAGGCCGGGCCTGGTACCGAAGCGCAGGCGTACATCAGTACATATACCATCTGTTGCGTCACCTGGGGCGGGCTGGCGGTGGGCTGCGTTACACTGTCTTGTTGGGCGAGGGCATGCTCCCTCCAGACATCACGCATGCCTCTCTCCAATCCCGTTGGCCCACAAGCCAGGCAATGGTGCGGGTGCTGTGGGAGCAATCGGTACAGCCGTGGGTACTGCGCCGGATCGGAGCAGACCTGGTGCATGGGCCAGCCTTCGTCGGCCCTCTGCTCACTCCCTGCCCGGTAGTCGTCACTATCCATGACCTGAGTTTCATTCGTTTCCCCAGCCTGTTTCGCCCCGCTAATCGGCTCTATCTGACGGTGTTGACGCGCCTCTCAGCACGCCGAGCCCGGCGGCTCATTGCTGTCTCAGCCTATACCGCTGCTGAAGTCACGCGGCTGCTGGGTGTCCCACTAGAGCGAGTTGATGTTGTCTACCACGGAGTGGATCCGGCCTTCCATCCACTGCCGGCTGATGAGGTAGCAGCCTTCCGCCAGCGCCAGGGGTTGCCGGAGAGATTCATACTCTTCGTAGGCACGCTGGAGC
>QMOC01000450.1 GCA_003648085.1 Chloroflexota bacterium | reverse complement strand
TCCTCCCTCGGCGCGGCCTGAACACTCTCCGGCGTCAGAGCCTCCTCGCCCGAAGGGAGAAAGCCGCGTTCCCGCAGTCGCTCCTTGAGTTCGGCCAATGACTTAGGCCCGAAGCCCCTCAGATTGATTCTGTCACCGCCTGCCTCCTCTAAGGCAACCAGTAGATCACCCACGGTGCTGAAACCTGCGCGGAGCAACACATTTTGGGCGCGGGTGCTGAGCCCCAGGTCGGCGATGGGAAAGTCGGGCGAGATCTCCCGTCCTTCCATCATCGCTGGCTGTCCTTCGGGCTGCTCCACGGGCCGGATGTCGGATGTCTGGTCTTCCATAGGCTCTCCTCGGCGCACAAAGTTCGTTTCATATCAAACGTGCGTGAAAACTGGATACTCGATGCTGGATGCTGGCTACTGGCCGCTGGCCAGCCCGTGTGGGTTGCGAGTATCGAGCATCAAGTATCCAGTCATGGAAACGGCAGGTATTCTAACACAGGCAGGGTCTTTTGGCAAACGGTGATTACATTAAATCCTATGCCCTTGCCAACCCTAACTTGCGCATCACCTTGGCCGGGGTGACGCGGCGGGCGCGCTGCCACTGCCGATGTCCCCAGCGTTTGAAGGTGTTGAGTGGCTTGCGGCGCTGGCTCTCTGCCATCGCCCACTTGAGGAACTCGTAGTCCTGCCCTTTGATCTTCGGTTCGGTGGGGTTGCGGCGGTAGGAATCGTAATCGGTGATGCGGCTCAGGCCGTGTTCGACCACGTAATCATACAGGTCTGTACCCGGGTGGGGGGTGAAGAAGGCCGGGCTGTAGTAATCGGGGTCAATCTCCTTCATCAGCCGCACCGTGTCCATCACTTCCTCTTTGGTCTCGGTCGGCAACCCCATCATATAGTTGGCCCAGATGGAGATGCCATATTTGCGGCAGATGCGGGCCGCCTGGCGGTTCTGCTCCACCGTCGTACCCTTGCGGATGAACTTGAGGACGCGGTCGTTGCCGCTTTCAAAGCCGATGAAATAGCCGCACAACCCGGCCTCAGCCATACGCGCCACCATATCCTCATGCTTGACGAGAATGTCGGCGCGGGTCTGGCAGAAGAAGGGCATGGTGAAGCCCTCGGCAACGTACTTCTCTGTGAACTCTATCACCCACTTGCGGTCCTCCGTCAAGCAGTCGTCGTGAAACATGAACGACGCGATGTGGTAGCGGTCAACCAGCGCACGTATCTCAGCGATGACGTTGTCCACACTGCGGCGGCGGGTGCGCTTGCCGAAGAGATAGTCCTCGCCTGGCTTGCAGAAGGCACAGTTGTAGAGGCAGCCCCGCCCGGCAATGATGGTGGCGAACGGCGGCGGCAACTCCTCGACGAAGGGCACCTCAGGCGAATCAAGATCGTAGCCCCACTTCCGCCACTCGTCGAGAAACAGGTCTCGATCGGCGAAGGGAATGGCGTCCAGATCAGGCGGCTCACCGCGCAGCACGCGGTGGGGTGGCGGGTCACCGCCCTCAATCAGCCGCAACAGGCGGGGGAAGGTCACCTCCCCCTCACGGGTGATCAGATAGTCCACGTGGGGAATACGCAGGGCGTCTTCCAGTGCGATGGTAACGTGGGGGCCACCGATGACGGTGACGATCTCAGGCTTGACCTCCTTTGCCAGGCTCACCGCCTGGCGGGCCGGGTTGTAGTCCACGCTCATCATCGTCACGCCCATTACATCGGGATCCCGCTCTGCCAGCACTTCCCGGAAGTGATTCCAGCCGGAGAGGGCTCGCAGGTCAATCAGGTCCACCTGGAACCCCTGGGCTTTGGCAGCGGCGCTAAGCGAGGCCAGGCCGTGGGAGATCCAACCGGCATCCATACCCTGCTTGAGAGACTTGAAGCCGCGTCCGGCGATGCCGGGATAGACTAGCGTTGTCTTGAGAGACATACACTCCTCCTGGCGATGTGTGCATTCTAGCACGGCCTGCACAGTTTGTCAAAAGAATGCACCGCAAAGGCCCGCCCGCCCCGACCCGGCGGCTGAAGTCGCGGGCTACCTTTGCGAAGCCCGCCCTCCGGCGGGCTAGGGAGTCGCCGCAGGGCGACTTGGCAGGGATAGCACGCCGCTTCAGCTGCCGTGTCGGAGGCACATGTGATTTTTTAAACCAACTGAGGGTTGCCTGATTATTGAAGGGGGTGTAGAATATACTTCGGATGAAGGCCGCGCTAAGAGTCGTGGGAGCAGAGGAGAGAATGACCCAGGTCTCGAATCTCGAAAACCAGCGCTCAACAGTCAACAGCCAACTGCCAAAAGCCGACGAGCGGGTAGTTGTCGGTGTGCGTTTCCAACCCACGGGCAAGGTCTATCACTTCGACGCCGGCGACTACCGGGACCTGCAACCAGGCGATTTCGTCCTCGTCCAGACGGCGCGGGGCAAGCAGTTAGGTGAGGTGGTCGGCATGCGGCCCCTGCACGAGGATAAAGACGGGGACGGTCTCAAGCCGGTGCTGCGACGGGCCACCGGCCGTGATCTGGCGTTACGTCAACAATGGCAGAGGAAAGAGGCGGAAGCACTGGTTGTTGCTCGCGAGGCAGCGGCGCAGTTGGGCCTGCCTATCAAGATCGTCGTCGCTGAGTACACCTTTGACGGTCAGCGATTAACGTTGCTGTACGTGAGTGAGGAGAAGAAACTGGATCTCAGCAGATTGCAGCAGCAACTGCGGCGCACGCTGGCCGCCCACGTGGATTTGCGACGGATCGGCCCGCGCGACCAGGCCAAACTGATGGGCGGCTATGGCGCTTGTGGCGAACTGCGTTGTTGTTCCCGCTTCCTTTCGGAGTTTAGCCCTGTCTCCATCAAGATGGCTAAGACGCAAGGGGTATCGCTCAACCCCGAAGACATCACCGGGATGTGCGGACGGTTGCGCTGTTGCCTCGTCTACGAGCAGGAGCAGTACGTGGAGGCGTGTAAGATGTTGCCCCGGCGCAAGAAGCGCGTGCGAACGCCTTATGGTGAGGGGAAGGTAGTGGATCTGCTGCCATTGCAGGGGAGGGTCATCGTTAAGGTAAAAGACCGACGTCTGGAACTGCCGGTTGAGGAGGTGGAGCCGATT
>QMOC01000449.1 GCA_003648085.1 Chloroflexota bacterium | reverse complement strand
GACGACGTGCTACTCATCGTGCCGGCCTGCGATGCCCTGCCTGTGGCTCAGGCTATTTGCCAACACTTCGAGGAGAAAATGGCCGCCGACCAGCGCACGATGTCGGCCGGCGTGGTCGTCGCCGGGCATCACACCCCGGTCTACTTCCTGCGCCGCCTGGCCGCTGACCTGCTGAAAAGCGCCAAGCGGGATGGACGCGGCAGTACGGTGGACTTCCTGGTGCTCAAAGGACAGGGCACCCGCTCGGCCGAGCAGGCACGGGAGCGGATCGAGATGGGACCGGAGACACTGATCCTAAACCACGGCCCTTACACATTGGAAGAGTTAGACCGGCTGCTAAAGCAGGTGCGCCGGGGTAAGGAGGCGGGCTTCCCACGCTCCCAACTCCACGCCCTGCGGGCGGCGCTGCGGCAAGGGCGGCAGGCTTCGGCGCTGGCCTTCTTGTACCAGCAGGCACGTGCCCGCGACGCCGTGCGCAACTTCCTGGACGACTTTGCCCAACGGTGGTCAGATCAGGCAAAGGAGACGCCCCCCTGGCGCGAATCCCGCGTGCTACGAGGCGGGGCGAAGGAATATCGCACTCCCTGGGCCGACCTGGTTGACGTATGGGATTTTGTGAAGTGAGAGAGGAGGCGACGATGCATGTATCCATTCAAGTGACCGCCCGTTTCGAGACGCCCTTCCACATCGGAGGTGGGGTGACGGGTGAGAGTGCGACGATCAAGCCACTGCTCAAGGACGGGCTGGGGCGGCCTTACCTGCCCGGATCGGCGCTCAAGGGGGTGCTGCGCCACGAAGCAGAGCGCGTCGTGCGGGCCTTGGCCGGAGAGAACGCGGCTTGCCGTGCGCCCCGCGCCGAGACAATGTGCCCGCAGCGGCCCCGCTTTGGCGAGTTCTGTCCTGTCTGCCGTACTTTCGGCTCACCGGCCCGCCCCTCCCCCTTTCACTTCGGCGACCTGCGAGCCGATGTGGCCGACGCGGAGACTGTGGCCTCTACCGCCCTGCGCTACGGCGTGGGCGTCAGCCGCTATCGGGGCGCGGCCGCGGAGAATCTGCTCTACGTCACCGAGATTGTCTCCACCGCGCCGATGATTCCGCTCAGCGGCATCATCGAAGGGGATGTGCCGGAGGAGGAAGGGAACGGCCCGCTTGCCCTGCTACTGGTCGCCATCAACGCACTGCAGATGCTTGGCGGGGGACGTTCCCGAGGACTAGGCTGGCTGAATCTGGAGGTGACCGCGCCGCCGCTGACCCCGGCGCAGACCAGAGAGGAGTTGAGACGATGGCTCTCGATCAACGACTGAAGGTGACCATCCACCTGGAAAGCCCGCTGCTCATCACCGCGCAGCAGGTGGGCTTCGTCTGGGAGAGCGAGGAGTATATCCCCGGTGGGGTGCTGCGCGGGGCGGTAGCGGAGGTGGCCGCCCGGCACGGACAGGACCTGAGGGCGCTGTTCGACCGCCCGAACGCACCCCGCTTCGGGCACGCCCATGCCGGGCTTGGGCCGCCGGTAGGCATCCTGCCTCAGACCGCCCGCACCTGCAAGCGGCACAGCGGCTTCCGGCGCGACGAGCAGGACGACGAGCGCCACGGGGTCTTGGACACCCTGTTGTCTCAAGTCTTTGACGGGGCACAGACCGAGGTGCGCTGTCCAACCTGCGACCAGAGCACAGTCCCCTATGGGGGAAAGCCTTACGTCGCCATCGGTTCTTCAGAGAGGTGGCGCTACGTCTCGCCTCGCCCTATTTTCCGGCGTATCGGGCGCACGGCCGTCTCCCGCGAGCGAGGGGCTGTCGCCGACCGGCTGCTCTACACACTGGAGGTCATCGCCGAGGTTATGGAGAGAGACGAGCTCGACGACTATGGTCGCCCGCTTCTGGCGGCTGCCGTCTTCCATGGCTTCGTCTGGGGAGACTCAGCGGATAACTTGCCGTGGGTCAAGTGGTTGCGGGAAGTGAATCATCTAGGCGGCGCACGCTCGCGGGGGCTGGGCCAGGTGCGGATAGAAGCGAAGGTAGAGAAAATCTCGCCAACGATGGAGCGTGAGATGGTGCAAGCCGCAATGCAACTGACGGAGGGCAGACCCGCAACGATTCATCGTCGTCTTCCCTGCGAGATGAGCATACTCGACCGTATCCTCGCCTTCAACCAAAAGGTGTACGCACTGAAGGATTTGAGCGAAGAACAGCGCGAGTTCTGGTACTTCACCATAGACTTGCAGTCCGACACGGCTCTGGGGGATGCACGCGGGCCGTGCTACCGGCTGGAGCCGGCCGATTTGGGACTACCCGAACCGGTCAAGCCGGTGTGGTGGCTGGCCAGATGCGGCCAAGTGAGGGGCTGGTCGGCTGCCTGGGGGCTGCCCAAACCGACCATCCCGGCGTTGACGGCGGGCAGCACTTTCGTCTACCGCGTGCCCCGGGGGGACGAGGACCTGACACGGCAGGTGTTGGGACGGTGCATAACGCTGGAGCGGGAAGGGATCGGCCAGCGTCGCGAAGAGGGATTAGGATGGGTGCAGATTTGCACGCCCTTTCATCTGGAAACGGAGGTGCGGAAATGAGCGAACAGGCCACTCAGAAGATGCGCTATCATCTGGCCATCCGGCAGGGTGTAGACCGGCAGATGAACGAACTGGTGGTCAACGCCAGGAAACTGGTAGATGGCTTCTTGGAAAAGGAAAAACAAGGCGGTAGGTGGGAGATGGGTCCCACTCAAATGAGCAACCTGCTCAACGTCTGCGGCGAGACAGAGAGCGTGGAAGTGGTCATCGGCTACATCCAGTACCAGATCGGGCGGGACAAGGGGAGCAAGGGACCGCCTAAGAACTGGGCCTGGCAGGGCTTCGGCGAGGAACTGGTCAAGCGCTTGCAGGATCTCAAGTCGCAGGCAGGGGCGTTGGTGAGCACAGCCTTACAGAAGGCTGAGCACACCCTGGATGAGGACAAAAGGGAAGAGGAGGAGGATCGCGTCTGGATGCTCCTGGTGCGCCAGTACGTGGGCCACCTGCGCCGCTACTTCACCTACAAGCGGCCCAAGAAGGAGGGACGATGATGTATCAGGATTTTGCCACGTTTCACAACCGGCTGATG